>JALYRN010000912.1 GCA_030855295.1 Myxococcota bacterium
GCGGTCGCCCGACCGACCCCGGTGTTGGCGCCGGTGATCACGTAGCGCCGCCCGCGCAGATCGCGCTCGGGCGCGGCCGGGGGCGAGCTCCTCGCTGCGCTCAGCATGTCGGGCCTCGGCCGGGCTCGACGGCGTCGCGCATGCAGCGCGGCGGCAGCAGCAGCCACTCGTTGAGCATCGGCCCGAAGAGCTGGGTGACGACGCCGGCGCCGGGGTCGACCAGCATCCCCCAGGCGACGATGGTGTCGCCGCGGTAGCTCGACAGCGACAGGAACCCGCGTCCCTCGCGGATGTCGTGTGGGCGGCTGGGATCGAGCCGGAAGCGCAGCGAGCGCGCGGCATCGTCGATCTCCATCCGCACGTAGTACGAGGTCTCGGCGATCGCGTAGCTGTGGTGCATGTAGATCACCCGCGCGCCGTCCTGCTGCGAGACGACGCGCGCCTCGTCGAGCGAGGGGATCAGCTGCGTCAGCGAGCGCGGATCGGTCGCGACCTCCCACACCCGCTCGATCGGCGCGTGCACGCGCTGCCAGCTCGCCCCTCCGTAGAGCTGTCGATCCCCCTCGCGATGCGAGAGATCACGGCGGAGCAGCTCGCCGCCCACGAGCGTCCGCTGCTCGGCCTCGGTGAACGCCCCACCGTCGTCCTGCGCCGCGCCGCTCGCGCACACCATTGCGACCGCGCACGCCGCCGCGCACGCGCCCACGCCCCTCTTCGTTCGTCGTCGTCGTCGGAGATGCATGCGCCCACCTTGCGCGTGGCGCGCAGTCTCCCGGCGCGACGCGCGACGAGCGGCCCCTCCGGCGCGACGAACGGGCTCACGAGCCGCCGCCGCCTCAGTCTCAGTCAGAGCGGCCTGCACTCGGGATGATCGGCATCACGCCGGTTCGTACGAGGGGGCGCACCGGCGCACCGCCCGCCTCCCGAACGTGCTCGATTCGAAATACACGCTCTGATCGCCGACGCGCGTTCGTCCGCAGTCGGGCGCGCGGAGCGCGCGCGCTGCTCGACGCGTATCGGCCGAGCCTCGAGGCTCGGTCGATCGCCAATTCACCACCCAACCATCGGCAGCGATCCGGCCGCTCGCTCGTGACCCACCGCGGTCAGAAGGCGCGGGCCGTGGGTCCTCGGCGACCTCGCGCGGCGGGGCCGTACGAGGCTCTTCCCGAGCACGCGACGGTCGGGCGGACGCGCGCGGAGCGAGCGCTCCGCTCGACGCTCCGCTCGCCGAAGCCACGCCGAGAGCCAGCGGCAGCCCGCCGTGCCCAGGGAGCCGAGGACCCACGGCCCGCGCCCCACCGACACCTCGCAAGCGCCTCGACGAACGACTCGATCCAACTGATCCTCGCTCTCAGAGCGAGCGCAGCACGCCGGCGCGCAGGCGCTTCGAGACCGCGATGCACGCGCCCGACGCCAGCACCAGCACCAGCCCGTGATCGCGCTCCTCGGTCCGCTCCACCGCGCCGCGGCGCACCAGGTGGGCGCGGTGCGCGCGCACGAAGCCCTCGGGCCCGAGCCGCGCCTCGAGCTCGTCGAGGCTCGCGCGCAGCAGGAGCTCCTCCCCGTCGACCGTGAACGCGACGTACTTCTCCAGCGCCGAGAACACGTCGACCCGGCGCGCGTCGACGAAGCGCGTCCCCTTGCTGTCGGTGACCCGCAGCCGCGTCGAGCCACCGCCCTCGAGCGCGACGCGGCGGGTGGCGCGCTCGATCGCGCGAGACAGCCGCTCCGCGGTCGCCGGTTTCACGACGTAGTCGCACGCGTCGAGATCGAACGCTTCGGAGGCGTGCGCCGGATACGCGGTCACGAACACGATCGGCGGCAGGTCGCCGCGCGCCGCGACCGCGAGCCCGTCGAGCCCGGGCAGCTCGATGTCGAGGAAGACCACGTCGGGGCGCTCGCGCTCGATCGCGCGGATCGCCGAGGGCCCGTCACTCGCCTCGGCGACGATCGTCACGCCGAGGCCGACCAGCAGGCGAACGAGGTCCGCCCGCGCGTGCGCCTCGTCGTCGACGACGATCGCGCGCAGCGACGTCACGAGTCCTCGCGCGGGATGCGCAGCTCGACCGTCAGCCCGGGGCGCTCGGTGCCGGGCCGCGCAGGCCGCGTGGTGACGGACGCGGATGCGCCGTAGAGGGTCGCCAGGCGCGAGCGCACGTCCTTCGTACCGACGCGCGCGCCGTCCTCGTGCCTCGACGCGCCGAGGCCCGGCCCGTCGTCGGAGACCGTGAGCACGACGTGGTCCGGCTCGAGATCGAGCGTCATGCGCACGCGCGTGGCCCCGCCGTCCGAGAGGCCGTGGAGCACCGCGTTCTCCACGAAGGGCAGCAGCACGAGCGGCGGCACCAGCTCGTCCTGCGCCAGCGCCTCGATCTCCACCTCCACCTCGAGGCGGGGCGCGAACCGGAGCTCCTGCACGCGCAGATAGCGCCGCGCGGTCTCGAGCTCGTCGATCGCGCGCACCGTGCTCTGCTCGGTGCCGTTCACGATCTCGCGGAAGAGCGAGCCGAGGTCGCGCAGGATGCGCTCGGCCGCCTCGGGATCGCGCGGCACCAGGCCCGCGGCCGCGGTGAGCGCGTTGTGCAGGAAGTGCGGCTGCGTGCGCGAGACGAGCGCCGCGTAGCGCGCGTCCGCGAGCTCTCGCTCGCTGCGCGCAGCGGAGGCCACCACCTCGTCGCGCGTCGCGAGGAACGACTGATAGAGCCGGCCCAGGAGCACGTACACCACGCTGAGCAACACGCCGCGCATCAGCAGCGTCGGGATGCGGCCGTCGAGCCCCGGGCAGGTCCAGGCCAGCGGATGCGCGAGCACGCCGGTCACGGCGACCGTCATCGCGAGCACCAGCGCGACATGCCTCAGCGCACCGACGTGCCCCTCGAGCAGCGACGGACGCCGCGCGGCGATCGCGTCCGTCAGCACCTGCACCCCGACGCCGAGGCACATCGCGTAGATCCAGATCGCCAGCAGCGAGCGCGCCTGGTGCAAGAGCTCGTGGCGCAGCCCGTCGGGCTCGAACACCAGCCCGAGGATCGGCGGCGCGATCGCGAGCCCGACGAGGAGCTCGCGCGGCCAGCGTCGTGCGCTCCGAGGCGCGACGTGCGTTCGAGGACGGCCGTCGAGCATCCGAGTCGCGCTCAGCGTGGAGGGGCGCATCGATCGCGTCAACCGACGCGGGCCGCGGTCTCGACCAGCGCGAGACCGCGCGCGCCGCGACGCTCGAACCGAGGAAGCGGCATCGGATCCGGATCGAGCGCGGCGAGCACCGGCAGCAGCCGCAGGATGCCCGGCGCGAACGCAGGCGGCCGCGCGC
>JALYRN010000913.1 GCA_030855295.1 Myxococcota bacterium
CACCGCGACCGCGCGCCGCGCGTTCGAGGAAGCGCTGCGGACCGATCCGAACGCGTTCCGCGCCGCGTACAACCTGGGCGTGCTCGCGGACCGCGAGGGCAACGCCGATCAGGCGCTCACGTTCTATCGTCAGGCGCTGCGCGTCCAGCCCGACTACGAGCGTGCGGCGCAGGGCATCGTCACGGTCCACGTGCGTCGGGGACAGGCCGCGGACGCGGTCTCGTTCATGGAGCCGCTCGCGCGCCGCTGGGTGCGCAACCTGCACATCCAGGCGATCTACGGCGAGGCGCTGATCCATGCGAACCGCGCGCAGGACGCGATCACCGCGGCGCGCGCGGCGCTCCGACGCGACGAGCGCTTCGTCCCCGCGATGATCGTGTTGATCAAGGCCAACCTCCGGCTCGGCCGGACCGAGCTGGCGGAGTCGATCCTCGATCAGGCGATCGCGATCGACGCGAGCAACGCGGAGCTGCACTACCTCAAGGGGCGCATGCAGCAGGAGCAGAGCCAGCTCTCGCAAGCGCTGCAGTCGTATCGTCGTGCGGTCGAGCTGCGGCCCGACTTCGCCGACGCGCGCATGGCCCTCGCGCTGCAGATGCTCGCGGGCGCCAACTACGCGGAGGCCGTGCAGCAGTTCGAGGCGGTCGCGCGGCTCGTCTCCGACGTGCCCGAGGTGCACATCGGGCTCGGCAACGCGTATCGGTCGACCAAGCAGTGGGAGAAGGCGAAGAACGAGCTCGATCGTGTGATCGCGGTCTCGCCGCGCAGCCCCGAGGCGCACTACGGGCTCGCGCTGCTCTACATGGAGGCGGGAGGCGAGTTCCCGGGGGTCGACATGCTGACCGCGCTGCAGCGCGCGCAGCAGGAATTCCGCGCGTACCGAGACATCATGGGGCCGCGGCTCGAGCGCACCGATCAGTCGGCGGCCTACCTCGAGGAGATCCAGCGGCAGATCGAGCGCGAGCAGCGCCGGATCGAGCGTGACACGGCGCGCGCCCAGCGGGAGCGTGACCGTGCCGCGCGGCCGTCGACCGAGGGCGGCGACGCCGCGGCTGGCGACGCGACGGAGTGAGCGTCAGGATCATCACAGGAGGCGCCCGCATGAAGCACATCGTATCGCTGACGTTCGCCGGTCTCGTGCTGGGTGCGACCATGTTCGTCGCGACCATGCTGTTCGTGCCGTCGAGCGCCGACGCCCAGGCACGTGCGCGCCCGGCGAGGCAGCCTCGGGTGATCCAGCTCGACGAGATCCGCATCGAGGGTCGCGTCCAGAAGCCCAACGCGTTCTACATCCTCAACCGCTCGAGCATCGGGTACGAGGTGCTCGATCTGCGGACCAGCTTCACGCGCGAGGTCGTTCGCAGCGTGCAGCGAGAGCCCTTCTGAGCGCGTTCCACGTCCTGCAGATCGCGTGTCTCACGGCGCTCGCCGTGCTCGTCGTCGAGCGCGTGCGGGCGCTCTGCTTCCGGGGACCGGTCGACGTCGAGCCCGTGCTGAAGGCGTTCCGCGCGTCGCCCGCGCTAGAGCATCGGCGGGCGCTGGTCGAGGCGCTCGAGGGCACGTACGTCGGTCGCGCGATCGCGCCGATCGCCGGTGACGGCGACTCGGCGCTGGACGTCGACGTCGAGGAGTCGCTCCTCGACGCGCGCGGTGAGATCGCACGCGGCCTGCAGGCGATCCGGATCGGGGCGACGGTCTCGACGTTCCTCGGGTTCGTGGGCGCGGCGATCGAGCTCACGTGGATCCACGCGGGAGATCACGGGCTGCTCGGGCTCGATCCGAGCCGGGTCACGGCGATGGGCATGAACGCTGCGGCGCTCTCGATCGCGCTGGGGGTCGGAGGCTCGTCGTTCGCGCTGGGGTCCTGGATGACGCTGCGCGCCCAGGCCAAGCGGCTGGTGGGCGAGTGCGAGCGGACGATCGACCGGATCCGGCCGCCGCTGCGCCGCTGAGTCGACAGGAGTGCTCGCCCCGGAGGGACCGGACGGAAGCGCGCGCTTCGCGTGCGGACGGAAGGTCCCGGAGCGGGCGAGCCGATTTTACGCAGGCGCTGAGTTTTCAGGAGGGGCTGTCCAGCGGAAGGAGATTCCATCGAGGTGAGTCTCGCTGGACCGCGCGCACGGGCGAATGTTAGTCTCTCGCGACTTGCGGTCGGTCGGGAACCTCGCGTGAGGTTCGTGGTCGTACCGGTCCGGGAGCGCCGGTCGCGCATCTCGTGACACTCCTCCGGGAACCCGAGGAGAGCAGAGGAAACATCGATCCATGAGCACGCCGCAGGGACCGCAGCAGCAGGGAGGCAAGGGGCCGGCCGGGCGTCCGGGCGCGATGACGATGGCCATGCAGGCCGTCCAGGTCCGCAGCTCGGGTCCGAAGGTCCTCCGCATCGGCGTCATCCAGGGCGGGAAGATCGTCGAGGAGCGCATCGTCCGGCAGCGCGAGACCGTCACGGTCGGCTCGTCGGAGCGCAACCACTTCATCGTCCCGGGGATGCCGCCTCGCTTCGAGCTCTTCCAGCTCGTCGGCGCCGACTACATCCTGAACTTCACGGCCGACATGCGCGGCCGCGTCGGCCTGCCCGGCGGCGTGCAGGAGCTCGATCAGCTGCGTGCGAGCGGTGCCGCGCGCAACGCGGGCACGCACTGGCAGGTCAAGCTCAGCGACACGTCGCGCGGCAAGGTCGTGATCGGCGACACGACGCTGTTGTTCCAGTTCGTCGTGCCGCCGCCGGTGCAGCCGCGGCCTCAGCTCCCCGCGGCGGTCGTCGGCGGCTTCATCGCGGGCATCGACTGGCTGTTCACGGCCTTCGTGATGTTCTCGTTCATGAGCCACTTCGGGTTCATCATCTTCCTCGAGAACGCCGACTGGCCGATCCAGCCCACGCTCGCGACGATCGACGACCGCATCGCGGACATGATCTTCAACGAGCCCGAGCCTCCGCCGCCGGAGGACGAGCCCGAGCTGACCGACGATGCGACGGAGGAGCCCGCGGAGGTCGCGGAGACCGAGCCGGCGCCGCGCGGCGAGCCGAGCCCCTCGACCGACCCGGGAACGCCGAGCGAGCGCCAGGAGCGCGCCGACTCCGACGCGCGCATGGCGGTCGAGGAAGCGACCGCGCAGGTCGATCAGCTGCTGCTCGGCGCCCTGAGCTCGGAGAGCGGCGCGTTCGCCGACGTGCTCGCGGGCGGCGCAGTCACCGGCAGCGCCGAGGACATCCTCGCGCAGGCCGAGGGCGTCGGCGTCGCGACCTCGAGCGGTGGCGGTCAGCTGCGCGAGCGCTCGGGCGGTGGACAGGTCGGCGCGGGCCAGGAC
>JALYRN010000914.1 GCA_030855295.1 Myxococcota bacterium
CGGTCGACGGTGCGGTGCTGCCGGACGGCGCGCCGCCGCCGGTCGATGCCGGAGGTCGCGACGGCGGCCCGCCCCCGACGTGCGATCGCGCGCTGCTCGCGTGCGCGCCGAGCTGCGACGAGCTCTTCGACTCCGTCTTCGCGGAGGCGACCTTCGACGTCGATCAGGGCGACTTCACGTTCCGTCCGGTGCGCGGCAGCGGCGCGCTCGAGGACGGGCACCTCGTCACCGCGACGACCGACACGTGGTTCCTGACGCTCGAGTCGTGGGGCTTCGGGACGGTCGCCGCGTGCGCCGAGATCGAGGTGGAGCTCGAGGCGATCGACGCGAGCACCGGCGTGCTGTTCGGGCTTCGCGGCGGGGAGCACGGCTCGCTGCTTCGGCTGCGACCGGAGCGCCAGCGCGCGCAGCTCGCGGCCTTCGTGCCCGACCTCGTGACGCTCGACGAGCGCGCGCTCGCGATCCCGACCGGCGCCGCGACCACGGCGCGCTACGTCGTGCTCTCGTTCGTCACGGCCGACTACGCGCACGGCGAGGCGCGGCGCGTCGAGACCGGCGAGATCGCGGCGCTCCACGGTCCCTACGACGGCGCGTCGGGGCCGCTCGAGCTCGAGATCTCGCTGATCACGACGACCGGTCGGGTGCGCGTCGACTGGGTGAAGGTCGGCCGGCTGACCGCCGGCGCGCGCGCGACGCTCGACGCGCTGCCGTGAAGGCAGGAGTGCTCGCCCCGGAGGGCGCGTACGGAAGCGACTGGAGCGGGCGAGCCGATTTTCAGAGCGCCGTCGTACCGCCACTCCGGCGCTTCCTCGACAGCCCGCGGCACGCGCGCACTGGACAGCCGCGCAGTCCATCTTGACACCCCCGAGCACCGTCCTAGGGTCCGGCTCCTCTCGCCCAAGGACCACGATGCACAGAGCTCGCTTCCTCTCTCTCGTCCTCCTCGTCGGAGGCGCCGCCGCGTGCGCCGATCCCGCCGCGCCGCGCGAGACCCAGACCGAGACCCCGAGCGCCGCGGCCGAGCCCGCCGCCGCTGCCGTGCCCGCGCCGCCGCAGGTCGTGTTCGCGCGACAGCCCAGCGAGACGCCGCCGATCCAGTCGCAGCCCGTGCTGCCGCAGCCGAGCGTGCGCGCCGCAGTGGAGCAGACCGTCGGCGTGACGAACCTGCGGGTCGACTACAGCAGCCCGGCCGCGCGCGGACGGACCATCTTCGGCGAGCTCCTGCCCTACGGCGAGCTCTGGCGCGCCGGCGCGAACGCGGCGACGCGGCTCGAGCTCAGCTCGGACGTGACCATCTTCGGCGCGGCCGTCCCCGCGGGCGCGTACAGCATCTTCATGATCCCCGGCGAGACCGAGTGGACGGTCATCCTCAACCGCGACAGCCAGGGCCGCGGCTACAGCGGGCACGACGAGAGCGAAGACGTCGCGCGCGGCACGGTCACGCCGAGCGACGCGCCGCCGCGCGAGCGGCTGGCGTACACGTTCGACGACACCACCGAGACCTCGACGAACCTCGTGCTCGACTGGGCCGGCAAGCGCGTCGCGATCCCGATCGAGGTCGCGACCGCCGAGCTCGTGCAGGCCAACATCGACGCCGTCCTCGAGCAGGCGTGGCGACCGCACTTCAACGCGGGCCGCTACCTGCTCGAGCAGGAGGGCCAGCAGGCCCGCGCGCTCGAGCTCCTGGAGCGCTCGCAGCAGATCCAGGCGACCTGGTGGAACGAGTGGTGGCTCGCGCGCGCGCTCGCCGCGAACGATCGCCAGGCGGACGCGGTCGCCCACGCCGAGCGCGCGCTCGAGCTCGGTGCCGGCCAGCAGGTCTTCGACGAGAACTTCGCCGCGCAGGTCCGGGCCTCTCTCGAGGAGTGGCGGTGATCGATGGGCTCGAGGAGATCATCGGCACGGCGCGCCGGCGTGGGGTGATCGCCCCGCCGGTGCTCTCGGTCCTCGCCGCGCAGAACGCGCGCTGGGGACCGAGCGCGCGGCGACAGGCACACCTCGACGCGCTCGGGCGCGGCGCGGTGGTCGTCGTCACCGGCCAGCAGCTCGGTCTCTTCCTCGGGCCTCTCTACACGATCTACAAGGCCGCCTCCGCGGTGCGCCTCGCGAAGGCGCTCGAGGCCGAGGGCGTCGCGGCGGTGCCGGTCTTCTGGCTGCAGTCGGAGGATCACGACTGGGACGAGATCCGCACCACGCGCTGGCTCGGCGCGGACGGCCCGCGCGAGGCGAGCCTGCCCCAGCGTCCCCCATCGCGCGCTCGATCCTCGATCGCGCACGAGCGCGTCGGCGAAGGGATCGAGCCGGTGTTGGAGGCGCTCGGACGCGACCTGCGCGAGGACGAAGAGGGCGCGGCGTTCTTCGCGCAGCTGAGCGCGCACTACCGCCCGGACGCGACGCTGGCCGATGCGTTCGGCGGGCTGCTCGCGTCGCTCTTCGAGCCGTACGGTCTGCTGACGTTCTCGCCGCGCGATGCCGCGCTCGCGCCGCTCGCCGCGCCGATCCATCGGCGGGCGATCGAGGATCACGAGCAGCTCGCCGCCGCGTCGATCGAGCGCGCCGCACAGCTCGAGGCCGCGGGGAAGCGCGCGCCGATCCCGATCCGCGCGGACTGCGCGCTCTCGTTCTTCCATCCTTCTGGCCCCGAGGGAGGTCGCTATCGGCTGATGCCGGGCGGCGCGACGTTCGGGCTCTCGGGCGCGCCGGAGAGCTTCGACCGCGCGGAGGTCTTCCGGCGGCTCGAGGAAGCGCCGCTCGAGCTCAGCACCTCCGCGCTGCTGCGCCCGGTGCTGCAGGATCATCTGCTGCCGACGGCCGCGTACGTCGGAGGACCGACCGAGGTCGCGTACGCCGCGCAGCTCGCGCCGATCTACGCGCGCTTCGAGATCGCGATGGCTCCGTTCGTCCGGCGCGCGAGCTTCGTGGTGACGAGCCCGCGCGATCGTGACGCGCTCGACGCGCTCGGCCTGACCCTCGACGATCTCGGCGCCGACGAGACGACGCTGGTGCAGCGGCTCGGGCGCGGGCCGATCAGCGACGAGCTCGAGCAGCTCGCGGCATCGGTGCGCACCGGGCTCGAGGGAATGCGGGGCGCGCTCGAGCAGCTCGATCCCGGCCTCGGCAAGACCGCGACGAAGAGCGAGGCGACGATCGAGCACGCGCTCGGCAAGCTGCAGGCGCGCGCCGAGCGGGCCGCCGCCGCCCGTCATCCCGAGCGCCTCGAGACGCTGCGCCGCACGCTCGCCGCGCTCCGTCCCGGCGGCGCGCCGCAGGAGCGCGTGTACGGGCTCGCTGCGGTGGCGACGCGAGGCG
>JALYRN010000915.1 GCA_030855295.1 Myxococcota bacterium
ATCTTGAACAGCTTTCCGAGCACCTTCCCGAGCGGCGTCTCGGGAAGCCGCCACACCTCGCGCGTCGGCCCCTCGAACACGCCGAGATCGCGGAGCACGGCCTCGACGGGGCGCGACCGATCGAGCTGCGCGACCAGCGCCTTGCCGGTGCGCGCGTCGCTCGCCTCGATCGTCATCACGCAGTGCTCGTCGAACGAGAGCCGCAGCGTCACGCGCCCGCCGTCCCACAGCACGCGATCCTCGACGAGCACCGAGCAGAGGTACTCGTTGCCCGCGACGTCGCTCGACTCGCCCTGGAAGAGCGGGACGTAGACGCTGCCGAGGATGTCGGCCTCGACCGTCAGCTCGTGGTGCGCCGGCACCCGCGCGTACCGCGGCACGATCGCCTCGAAGCGCCGGTTCGGCATGCCGCGGCCGATCGTCATCGGCAGGATGTCGAGCAGCGTCGGCGCGCCGCCGGCGCCGATCTCGTCGGCCAGCAGCGCCGCGCCGAGCGCGACCGCCTCGTCGGGGTTGATGCGCTTGCTCGGGCGCCGTCCGAACAGCGCGGCGACCGCTTGCTGCACGGCGGGCACGCGCGTCGTGCCGCCGACCAGGAGCACGTCGTCGATCGACGACGGCTCGATGCCGCTGGCCGCCATCACCTCGGTCGCGATCGCGACCGTGCGCTCGACCAGCGGCGCGATCAGCGCGTCGAAGCGCTCACGCGTCAGCTGCACCCGCAGGTCTCGTTTCGGCTCCCGCGTCAGCTCGCGCACCTCGACCATGGTCTCGGTCTCGACCGAGAGCGCACGCTTGGCGACGTCGGCGGCGTCGCGGAGGCGCGCGATCTGCTGCGGGTCGGGCTCCAGCGCGAGGCCCTCGATGCGCTGGAATTCCGTGAGCAGGTGCGACGCGATCAGATCGTCGATGTCCGAGCCGCCGACGAAGTTGTCGCCGCCGGTCGCGATGACCTCGAGCTGTCCCTCCGACACCTCGACGACCGAGAAGTCGAAGGTGCCGCCGCCGAAGTCCCACACCGCGATGCGCGCTTCTTTCTCCTGCTTGTGGCCGTACGCGACCGCGGCCGCCGTCGGCTCGTTGACGATGCGGTAGACCGTCAGCTTCGCCTGCGCCGCGGCGCGGCGGACGGCCTCGCGCTGCACCTCGCTGAAGTACGCGGGCACCGTGATGATCGCCGCCTCGATCGGCTGCTTCAGGTACGCCTCGGCCGAGCCGCGCACCTCGTCGAGCACGCGCGCCGCGATCGTGTCCATGCTGATCACGCGATCGTCGACGCGCACGCCGAAGCGCTGCCCCTCCGCCTCCGCGAGCGGATAGGCGAAGTGCGCCTGCAGCTGCGCGGCGAGCTCGGAGCGATACGTGCGACCGAGCAGGCGCTTGGAGCCGTACACCGTCCGCGTCGGATGGAGCACCTGTCGATCGGCGGCACGCTGTCCGATGTGGAAGGTGCCGTCGGGGTCGAACGTGATCATCGACGGGATCGTGCTGGTGCCGGTGCGCCCGGGGATCACCACCGCGCGGCCGTCGACGACGTAGGACGCGCAGGTGTTGGTCGTGCCGAGGTCGATGCCGATCACGATGCCGCGCTTCTTCACGGCGAGCGGCTCGACGACCGGTGCGACGTCGTCGTCGTCCTCGTGGGGCGCGGCGGTCACGGGCTGCGGCGCACGGTCGAGACGAAGCGGCGGCGGACCGCCGACCACGCCGGGCAGCGCGGGCGGGCTCGCCGCAGGCGCGCCACCGAGCGCCGCGAGCACGCGCGCATCGGTGCCGAGCGCGAGGAAGTCGACGGTCACGCCGATCACCGCGTCGACCGCGCGCACCCGCGCGAGCCCAATCGCGAAGAGCGCGCCTCGCTCGTCCGAGAGCTCGACGCGCAGCTCGTCGCCGACGCGGGCGAGGTCGGCGGAGACGATCGTCGCGGATGCGCCGGCGACATCCTCCAGGGTGCCGTGGTGCACGGCCGGCGAGCCGGCTACGGACCAGCGAACGCGCCGAAGCGCAGGGTTTTCGACACGATCTTCAGAAGTGGTGGTCACCGTCCGAAGATACTGCCGACCATCCAGCTGTAGTGCAATCCTCCAGTGAGGGCGGGATGACAAAAGTCCGCGTGACCCGCCGGATGTGCGCGAATCGCGCGCTCAGCCGCTCTTGCGCGCCGCCTTCTTCGTCGGGGTCTTCTTGGTCGCGGCCTTCTTCGTCACAGCCTTCTTCGTCGCGGGCCTCGCGGTCTTCTCCGCGGCGCGCGGCGCGATCGCCGGGGCGACGCGACCGTCGAGCTGCGCGATCAGCTTCTTCGGTGCCTGCGCGCGATAGCTCTCGTCGATCCACGCCTCGATCATGTCGATCGGAGGCAGCTCGTCATCGGCGAACTTCGCCGAGACCCAGCCGCTCTTGCCGAGCCCGTACCCCGCGGGCTCGACGTTCGGGAGCATCAGCGCGAGCGCGTTCGAGTGCGGGAGCTTGCACCCGACGCCGAGCGGCTGACCCTCGCGGCTGAGGTACGCGAACGTCTTGTCGTTCACCGCGAGGTCGAGGTGATCGGGCCACGGGCTCTTGAGGTGCGCGCCCGGGTACTTCGCGAGCGCGCCCTCGCGCACACGCTTCAGGAACGCGTCGGTCTTCTTGGAGGCGGCCATCGCGCGGATTCTCTCACGCGAGCGATCGACGCGCTCCGGGTGCC
Organism: Myxococcota bacterium; assembly: GCA_030855295.1. Classification (GTDB taxonomy): domain Bacteria; phylum Myxococcota_A; class Polyangia; order Polyangiales; family Sandaracinaceae; genus Sandaracinus. Next base: position 2,687 of record JALYRN010000915.1, read on the forward strand.
GACGCTGCTCGCGTGGGGCGCACCCGCCCGGCGTGACGCGCGCGCGGGGCGCCGGCACGCAGCGTGCTGTGCGCACCGGATGCTTCGAACGCTGTGCCGCATCGCGCCGCTCGCGCTCCTGCTCCCGATCGGCGGCTGCTTCGGGAGCCACGGCCTCGACGGCAGCGATCCCGACAGCGGCACGCACCGGGCGCCTCCGCCCGACGGCGGCAGCGACACCTGCGACTGCTGCGGCACGCCGGTCGGCATCCGCGCCGGTGAGAGCTGCTTCTCCGGCGTGTGCGATCCCTGGTGTGGGGTCGTCGAGATCGACGCCGGCCCGGGCGCGTGCCCGCCGCACGCGATCGACGTCGCGTGCTCGAGCGCGTCGATCGCCGCCGACCGACCGCAGCGCCTCGAGGTGCTCGTCGGGGGCGAGGACGCGTGCCTGTGCGGCGAGACGATCACCTGCACCGCGCGCGTCGAGGCGCCGGGTGTGCTCGCGCTCGACACCGGTCTCTGCGCGAGCCCCGCGTTCTGCGAGGCCTGCCAGCCCTTCGTCGAGGGCAGCTGCGCGCTGCCGCCGCTCGGCGCCGGAACGTGGCGCGTGCGGGTGAACGGCCACGATGCGATGGAGCTCGAC
>JALYRN010000142.1 GCA_030855295.1 Myxococcota bacterium
CCTGCGCCCTCGTTCGCGATCCCGCCGGGGGTCGGAGGTCGCGACGAGATCGGCGCGGTCGCGCGAGCCCTCGACGAGGCCAGCGCCCGGGTGCGCGAGCACGTCGATCGCCTCGAGGCGCGCGATCGCGCGCTGACGTCCTACGTCGACGCCACCACGCACGACCTCGCGATCCCGCTGACGGTGCTGCAGAGCCGCCTGGCCGAGCTCGACGCGCGCCTGCGCGAGGCCGCGCCGCTCGAGCCGGGCGCGCTCGGTCCCGCGCTCGCCGAGTGCGAGTACCTCGGCCAGCTCGTCTCGAACATGGCGGCCGCCGCGCGCCTCGGCAGCGGACAGCCGGTGATCGAGCGGCACCGCGTCGAGCTCGGCGCGCTGATCGAGCGCGTCGTCGAGCGCCACCGCCCGCTCGCGCGCAACCAGGGCGTGGTGCTCGATCACGCGGTCCCGTCCGCGCCCCTGCTCGTCGACGGCGACGACATCCTGCTCGAGCGCGCGATCAGCAACCTCGTCCACAACGCGATCCGACACGGCGCCCGGAAGCGCCGCGCGCAGGGCGAAGAGGGCCACGTCGCCGTCGTGCTCGAGCCGCTCGCGGGCACACCGCGCTTCCGCATCACGATCGCCGACGACGGCCCCGACGCCGATCTCGAGCGCGTCGCGAGCGGGCTCGAGGCGCTGCCCGCGGACGACTCGCGGAACGCGCGGGCGCGCGGGCTCGGGCTCCGGATCGTCCGCGCCGTCATCGACGCGCACGGGATCGACATCGCGCTCGCGCGCACCGAGGAGGGCGGGCTCGAGGTGAAGCTCGAGGGCTCGGCGATCGCGGAGTGAAGCATCGCCATCGGCGCTCCTGCCCCTCCCTCGTCCACGAGGCGCTGCGACTGCTACGCTGGCGCCCCATGTCGTCCCCCGATTTCGCCACCGTCGCGCCCCGCGGATCCTCCACGCCGACCGCGCAGGTCCACGCGCTCGTCGCTCGCCTCGCCGCCCGCAAGCACGCGTGGCCGCACGTCTCGACGCGCGAGCGCGCGGCGCTGCTCGAGCGCTGCATCCCGCACACGCTCGACATCGCCCGCGAGTGGGTCGAGGCCGCGTGCGCCGCCAAGGGCATCGATCCCGAGAGCTCGCGCGCCGGCGAGGAGTGGCTCGGCGGCCCGATGACGACCGTGCGCAACCTGCGCCTGCTCGCCGAGGCGATGCGCGCCGACGGACAGCCGACGATCCCGAGCGTGACCAAGCGCCCCGACGGTCAGCTGGTCGCGCAGGTGTTCCCGCAGAGCTTCCTCGATGGCGTGATGTTCACGGGCATCTCGGCCGAGGTCTGGATCGAGCCCGGCAAGCCCGCGACGCAAGGCGCGATCTATCGCGCCAAGAAGAGCCGGCCGCCCGGCGATCGCGACGGCAAGCTCGCGCTCGTGCTCGGCGCCGGCAACGTCGCGTCGATCGGGCCCATGGACGCGCTCTACAAGCTCTTCGTCGAGGACGAGGTCGTCCTCGTGAAGACGAACCCGGTCAACGCGTACCTACAGCCCTTCTGGGAGGAGGCGTTCCGTCCGCTGCTCGACGCCGGTTACTTCGCGGTCGTGCGCGGCGGCGCGGACGTCGGCGCGCTGCTCTGCGAGCACCCCGAGGTCGACACGATCCACATCACGGGATCGGATCGCACGCACGACGCGATCGTGTGGGGTAGCACGCGCGCCGAGCAGGAGAAGAACAAGGCTGCCGGCACGCCGAAGATGAAGAAGCCGATCACCTCCGAGCTCGGCGCGGTGACGCCGTGCATGGTGGTGCCGGGCCACTGGACCGAGGCGGATCTCGCGTTCCAGGCGCGCCACATCGCGGGGATGGTCGCGAACAACGCGAGCTTCAACTGCAACGCGTGCAAGGTCGTCGTGACCGCGAAGGGCTGGCCCGAGCGGCAGCGCTTCCTCGACCTCGTGCACGAGGCGCTCGAGCGCACGCCGCCGCGCAAGGCCTACTACCCCGGCGCGCAGGAGCGCTACCAGGGCTTCCTCGACGCGTACCCGAACGCCAAGCCGCTCTCCGAGCGCACGCGCGACGTCGTGCCGTGGACGATGCTGCCCGACGTCGGCGCCGACGGCAGCGAGTACGCGCTCTGCAACGAGGCGTTCTGCGGCGTGCTCGCCGACGTCGCGCTCGACGAGTCGAGCCCCGGCGGCTTCCTCGATGCGATGACGGAGTTCGCCAACGACCAGTGCTGGGGGACGCTCTCCTGCATGATGCTCGTCGACGACAAGACGCAGCGCGAGCACGCGGCCTCGCTCGATCGCGCGCTCGCGTCGCTGCGCTACGGCGGCATCGGCGTCAACGTGTGGGCGGGGCTGGTGTACGGGCTGGTCACGCCGACGTGGGGCGCGTATCCCGGCCATCCGCTCGAGGACGTGCGCTCGGGGCGCGGCGTCGTGCACAACGCGCTGCTGATCGATCATCCGCAGAAGTCGATCGTGCGCGCGCCGTTCCGGATGCGGCCGACGCCGGTGTGGTTCCCGGATCACCGAACGCTGCGCCCGCTCGCAGAGCTCGTGACGGCGTTCGAGGGCCACCCCTCGATGCTCAAGCTGCCGAAGATCGTCGCGACCGCGATGCGCGGCTGAAGGTCGCACGGCACGACGTCCGAAAGGGCGTCGTGCGCGTGCGCCCGCGAGCCCCCCACCGAACGCGAACCCATCCGTCCGCGTGAGCCGCCCCGCTCCCTCCCGCGATTGTCTGCCGAATCATCCCGACGCATCGGGAGACCTCACGTGCCCGGCGTGCGCCGATCGACACCGACGATGTCCGCAGCCCGGTTTCGCGGCGGTGGGGCGGAAGGCGCGCGGGCGCCGGGCGCAAGCCGATCGGTGCGCGCGCCGGCGTGCCTCATGCGCGGCGCGCGTCGCTGACGGGACGCGAGCCGGTGCTCGTGACGCTGAAGGTGCGGCGGGACGTCTGGAGCCTGCGAGCGCGGCGGACCTTCACGCGCATGGTGCGCGCGATCGGCGCGGCGTCCGATCGCTTCGGCATGCGCATCGTGCACTTCTCGGTGCAGCGCGATCACGCGCACCTGATCGCCGAGGCCGAGAGCCGGGCGTCCCTGGTGCGCGGGATCAAGGGGCTCTGCGTGCGCGTCGCGCGCGCGATCAACCGTGTGATCGACCGGACCGGGCCGGTGTTCGCGGATCGCTATCACGAGCGAGCGATGCGTCCGAGCGGACGCTCGGGCGTGTCCCACACCGCACGACCACGCGCGGGCGTCGGCGGATTCGCGAGTGGAAACGCGCGATTCCGCGATGGCAGGGTCGCTGCTGAGTGGGGTCCTCGTGAGGCGGAAGCGCCTCGAGGAGGATGCGATGAAGAGGATGATCATGATCGCGGCGGTGCTGGCCCTGGCGTGCGGCGGTGCGGGCTTCGCGGTCGGCGCGGCGACGTTCGCGCGGGCCGACGATCACACCACGCGCACCGACGTCGTGCGCACCGTGCTGGCGAGCGACAGGGCGGCGAGCGACACGGCATCGAGGCAGAGGACGCCGAGCGCGACCGCGCCGGTCTCCGCGCCCGCACCGACCACGATCGCTCCTGCGCCGGTCGTGATCGCACCTGCGCCCACGCCCGGCATCGCCGAGGTGCGGGTGCGCCGGCTCGTGGTCACGCGCGGCATCGAGGCGCGCGAGCCGATCGACTCGATCGACGAGCTCGACGTCGCGGAGGAGCTCGACCGCGTCTACGCGTTCGTCGAGCTCGCGAACGACGGTGACGGCGACGGCACCGTCACCGTGACGTTCGAGCGCGAGGGCGGGCCGACCACCGGCGTCGTCGATCTCGAGGCGCCCGCGCGCGCGGGTCGCTGGCGCACCTGGGCGTTCACGCGCGGCATCGATCGCGAGGGCGCATGGAGCGCGGTGGTGCGCGACGACGGCGGACGCGTGCTCGCGCGGCACGACTTCGACGTCCGCTGATCGCGGAGGAAGAACGCGTTCCTCGGATGGGTATCCAGCACCGGGCTTCCACGCCGGACCCTTCGTCTGGTAGGTAGACGACCGAGGACATGATGCGCGCCCTGAGGAGCTCCTGGATCGCCGTGCTGGCGCTCGCGACGATGGCCTTCGCGACGATGGCCTGCAGCGGAGGTGAAGCGCCCCCGCCGCCTCCGCCTCAACAGGGACAGCAGGCGATCCAGCAGGGGCAGGTGCAGGCGCCTCCCGGCCAGGTGCTCATCACCGTCGCGGCGAGCTCGTCGCCGCCGGGCGCCACCGTGACCGGCGGAGGTCGCATGCTCGGCCTGACGCCGTTCACGACGCAGGTCCCGATCCCGATCGCGCAGCCCGGCCAGACCCAGACCTTCCAGTTCACGTTCCAGGTCCCCGGCTATCAGGCCGCCACCGTCAGCGCGAGCCCGATCAACAACACGATCACGCTGAACACGACGCTCGCGCCGATGGTCGCCGGCGCCGCAGCCACCGGCGGCGAGGACGCGGACGAGGACCCGGACGACGAGCCGGACGACGGCACCGGCGAGTCGTTCACGGTGCGCGGCCCCGCGGGTGGCCGCATCTACGACAACCACACGACGACGAGCACGACGCGCGTCACCCAGAGCTGCACGATCCGCTCGCTCAGCGTCTCGATCGACGGCTCGCACACGTACAACAGCGATCTCGTGGTGTCCGTCCGCGGCCCCGACGGCACCAACTACCCGCTGCAGAGCCACGCGAGCCGCAACCCCTTCCGCCGACATCCCGTGCGGCGCGCGGCCGGACACCCGTCACAGGGTGCGTGGACCCTCGCGGTCGCCGACACCGTGGGCGCCGACTCCGGCAACCTGCGCGGCTGGTCGATGAGCTTCCGCTGCCGCTGATCAGCAGGAGTGCTCCCCGCTCCGGTCGCTTCCGTCCGCGCGCCGGGCGCGGGGCGAGCACTCCTGTCGAGTCAGTGCGCGTCGCGGCCCTGGGCGTCCTTCTTGTCGTCGAGGCTCTCGCCGGTCGACGCCTCCCAGAGGCCGCGGAAGAAGTGGCGCGCGTGCACGCCGATGTTGCGCGTGAGGTAGCCGCCCTCCTGCACCACCAGCGTCGGCAGTCCGAGCGCGCCGATGCGCCGGCCGTTGCGCTCGAAGTCCGCGGAGACGAGCGACCACGTGCCGGTCGGATCGCCGAGGCCCGGATCGAGGCCGAGGCACACCACGAGATACGCCGGCTCGTGGGCGCGCACCGCGTCGAGCGCCGTGCTGAGCGCGACGTCGTAGCCGGCGCCGTCGAGCTGCTCGGGCATCGGCAGGTTGATGTTCGCGCCCTCGCCCGGGCCTGCGCCCGTCTCGTCCTCGAACCCCGCGAAGTACGGATACGCGAAGCGCGGATGGCCGTGGATCGAGACCGTGAGCACGTCGGCGCGCTCGTAGAAGATGTCCTGCTGGCCGTTGCCGTGGTGGTAGTCGACGTCGAGGATCGCGATCTTGCCCTTGGTCGAGAGCAGGTGCGCCGCGGTCGCGGCGGCGTTCAGATAACAGAACCCTCCGAACGTGCGTCGCTCCGCGTGGTGCCCGGGCGGGCGCACGAGCGCGTACGCGAGCCGCTTGCCCTCGAGGATCGTGCTCGCACCGGTGAGCGCGCAGTCGACCGCGTCCTTCGCGGCGTCCCAGGCGTTGCGGTGCAGCGGCGTGAACGTGTCGATGCAGTAGTAGCCCGCGCGCGTCTCGAGATCGTCGGGCATCCGCGCGGGGTTCCGGATGGGGAAGACGTAGGGATAGAGCGTGCGCTTCTCCGGGAGGTGCGCGCAGATGCGCTCGAGGTAGTCGACGAACTCGGGATCGTGCACCGCGTTCAGGTGCTCGACGCCGAACGTGCGGTTCACCGTCGGCTCGAAGATCGGCAGCCGCTCGAGCTCCCGCCGGATCGCGGCGATGCGCACCGGCGCCTCGACGTAACCGCGCTCGCGCACGTGATGCAGATCGTGCTTCGCGCTCACGATCAGCGGGATGCGCAGCTCGGGGTCGATCGTGATCGGCACCGGGCGCGGCTTGGGCTTGCGCACGTAGCGCGCAGGGCGGAGCTGGACGGGATCGTCGACGATCGACTCGACGACGGTGTCGATGTACGCGGGTGAGACGAGCCACGCGTACTTCCGCTCGAGGATCGCGCGCACGATGATGCGCGCCTCGTCCCGCTCCAGCGGACGCCCGGTGCCGAGATCGTCGTAGACGAGGTACGGCAGATCCTTGCTGGTGCCGCCCGGCGTCAGCGGCGTGCGGTACGCGGTGTTCACGATCGGGCGCGCGCCGTGTCGCTCGTAGAAGCGTAGCCGCGCGCGGTTCTGGTCGAGGTACGCCGCGTCCGTGACGTCCTCGGGCTCGTCGGGCAGACACTCGAAGAACACGCCCTTCACGCCGAGCGTCGAGCACTCCTCGCGCAGCCGATCGTAGAGCGCACCACCGACGCCGCGCCCGGTCTCCTTGGGCGCCGCCGAGATGAAGTCGAGATAACAGAACTCGAGATCCGGCGCGTGCGCGACCACCGCGAAGCCGCGCACGTCGAGCTGCCGCTCCCGCTCCGCCACGAAGAGCACGGTGCGGAACCGGTGCGCGAGGGGATCGCGCAGCTGCTCGGGGAGCTCGTCGATCTGCTGCGCGCGAACGCCCGGGAACTGCGTGCGCAGCATCGCCTGGACCTTCGCGATCGCGACTCGGTTCGCCTCGAGGACGTCGTCGTGGATTCGGCGGATTCGGAACACGCAGGAACCCTAGCGCGATCAGGAGCGCGAGAGCTTCTTGGTCATCTCCTCGCCGAGCTGCTTGGCGCGCGCGGTGGCGGTCTCCACCGCGTCCATCAGCGTCTTGCGCAGGCCGCCCGACTCGAGCGTGTGGAGGCCCGCGATCGCGGTGCCGCCCGGGCTCGTGACCATGTCCTTGAGGCGCCCGGGGTGCTCGCCGGTGTCGAGCAGGAGCTTCGCCGAGCCGAGCACCGTCTGCGCCGCCAACAGCTGCGCCGAGTCGCGGTGCAGCCCGACCTTCACGCCCGCGTCCGAGAGCGCCTCGATGATCAGGAAGATGTACGCGGGCCCCGAGCCCGAGAGCCCCGTCACCGCGTCGAGCAGCACCTCGTCGAGCGAGACCGTGATCCCGACGCCGTCGAAGATCTGCTTCACGAGCGCCATGTCGTCATCGGTCGCATGCGTCCCCGCCGCGATCGCGGTCGCTCCCGCGTCGACGATCGCGGGCGTGTTCGGCATCGAGCGAACCACGCGCGAGCCCGGCGGCAGCCGCGCCTCGATCGCCGCGATCGGGACGCCGGCGGCGATCGACACCACCAGCGCCTCGGGCCGGATCCCCTCGGCGACCTCGGGCAGCAGCCGATCGAAGACCTGCGGCTTGGTCGAGAGCACCGCGACGTCGGCCCACGCCGACGCCTCGCGGTTGTCCTTGCCCACCCGCACGCCGTGCTTCTTCGCGAGCTCGTCCAGGCGCTCGCCGCGCACGTCGACGCACCAGATCTGATCCGGGCGCACGGCCCCGGCATGCAGGAGCCCGCGCACCAGCGCCCCGGCCATGTTGCCGGCGCCGAGGAACGCGATCTTCTTGTCGATCGCCGCCGCGCTCACGGCGTCACCGCCGTGCACGAGCCCGAGGTGCACTCGAGCCCCTCGCAGCACTCGAAGCTCGTCGCGCACGGCGCGCCGGCGCGCTGGCAGGCGCAGCGTCCCTCGATGCACTCGGTCCGCCCGCAGCAGTCGGTGCTCGCGCCGCAGCGCTCCGACGTGGCGACGCAGCACTCGGACTCGGCCGCGCCGAACTCGGGGATGCGGCACACCAGCCCGGCGCAGCACTCGGCCATGTCGGGGTGGCACGTCGTCGTCTCGCGCTCGCAGCTCGAGACGTCGGCGCACGCGCCCGCGACGCAGGCCAGGTCACCGCAGCAGTCGCCGTCGTTGAAGCAGAGATCGCTCGCCGCGGCGCACTGACACTCGCCGCCTTCGCACAGCATCATGCCGCAGCAGTCCTCCGAGCCGCGGCACGCGGTGCCGCCTTGTGCGCAGCAGCGCGGCTCGCTCGCCATGTCGCCGACACGGTGCGCGCCGCACGCGAGACCGTCGCAGCACTCGCCGCCGCTCGCGCAGGGGGCGAGCAGCTCCTTGCACATCGGACCCTCGGCCTGACACCGAAAGCTCTGGCACGTGAGGCCATCGCAGCACTCGGAGCTGTCGATGCAGAACGTCCCCGTGTCGCCGCACGTGCACGTGCCGTCGCGGCAGAACATGAACCCGCAGCAGTCGAGCGAGCTCTCGCAGTCCGAGCCCTGACCGACGCAGCAGCGCGGCAGCAGCGGCGCCGGTCGGCACACCGAGCCGTTGCAGCACTCGTTGCCGGGGATCACGCCGCCGAGCAGGCACGAGAGGCTCGGCCCGCGGCAGGTCGTGCAGTCGCCGAACGCGCAGTCGAGCGCGCCCTCGCAGCTGCCCTCGGTGCCGCCGGTGTCGCAGCACATCATCATGTCGCGCCCGCAGTCGGCCGGCAGCGGCGTGCACGTGCTCGAGGTGCGATCGCAGAGCATCCCGGGATCGCACACGCCACGCGCGCAGCACGGCGCGCCGTCGAAGCCGCAGTCATCGGGACGCAGACAAGTGCCGCCGGTGCAGCGCAGCGTGCCCTCGCACAGATCACCGCCGGGCATCCCGGTCTCGTCGCAGCACGGACGATCGACGCCGCCGCACGCGGTCGCGGGATCGACCGAGATGCAGGTGCCGCGATCGCACGCGAGCGATCCGGTGCACGGCGTCGCGCCGTCGCAGCACGCCTGGCCGGCGTCGCCGCACGTCGCGCACATTCCCTCCTGACACACGAGCCCCGCGCGGCACGTGAAGCCCGCGCAGCACACGCCGCCCATGCCGCCGCATCCCTCCATGCCGGGCGGCAGATCGTCCTCGGGGCGCGCGCACACGCCCTCGTGGCAGACCATCCCGGTGCAGCAGTCGCTCGAGCCGCTGCACGATCCGCCGCGCGGGGTGCAGCAGCTGCCGCCCTCGCACGCGAGACCGCGGCAGCAGTCCGACGCCGAGTCGCAGCGCGGACCGCCGGGCTGCGTGCAGCAGAGATCGCCGGTGCCGCAGCGCAGGCCGAGCTCGCAGGTGCGGCCCGCGCAGCACGCATTGCCTCCGGTGCCGCACAGCACTTCGTCGCCGGGGCCGGCTCCATCGGCGCGCGCTGCATCGCGCGCACCTCCGTCGCCGGTGCGATCGTCGACGCCGTTCGCGCACCCCGCGACCGAGGCGAGCGCGAGGGCGGATGTCACGAGCACGAGCGCGGGTGTGAAGCGTGGCGATCGAGGGTAAGCCATGGCCCGTCGAGCCTAGCGCGTCGCGCGCGGTCCGCGCGACGCCATTTTCCGGGCGTAATCGCTCAGGCCCGCGCGATCACGGGGGTCCGCGGGGCGTCGATCGGGGCGCCGCCGAAGAGGGTGCGCGCGATGCGCGGGAGCCAGCCCGAGCGCGCCCGCGGACGCTCGACCTCGCGGATCTTGCTGCGCGAGATCGCGCGCCGCGTCTCGTCCCCGATCGGATCGATGCGGTCGAGCGTCGAGAGCAGCGCGTCGACCCCGGCGTCGGTCGCCTCCGGACGCTCGATGCCGGCCGCGATCATCGCGACCTCGATCCGCGTGCGCAGCGCGACGAGCGCGCCGTCGCCGAGATCGTGGGTGAGCGCGCGCTCGACGATCGGCAGCGCCGCCAGGAGCGCGCCCTCGTCGGCGAGCAGCTCGCCGAGCATGCGCGCCGGCTCGGACCACTCGGGGGCCGCGGTGATCGCGCACGCGAGCGACTCCTTCGCGAGCTCGCGCTCGCATCGAGCGAGGTGCGCGCGCGCGCTGACGACGTGGAGATCGGGATCGTCGTCGCGCGCGAGGGCGAGCGTCGCGACCTCGAGCGCATCGAGCTCGCGCTGCTCGGCGAGGAGCTCCTGCGCGAGGAGCGCGGGCTCGAGCCCGTCGGGATCGGCGCGGAAGAGCGCCAGCTGCGCGTCGAGCGCGCGGCGCCGATCGTCGCGGCGGACCATCTCCGAGAGCTCGGCGTCGTCCTCGCCGAGCGAGAGCGCGCGGCGCGCGACGTCGATCGCCTTGTCCTCGCGCCCGCGCATCGAGAGCACCTTCGCGAGGCAGCGCAGCGGCTCGCCCCACGCCGGCGCCTGCCGAGCGGCGCGCGTCAGCACGAGCTGCGCGAACGCGAGCTGCTCGGCGCGCATCGCCGCGACGCCGCAGCCGAGCAGGAGATCGAGATCGTCGGGATCCGCGGCCAGCGCGGCGTCGACCACCTCGATCGCGTCGTGGGTGCGGCCCGCCTGCGCGAGCTCGAGCGCGAGCATCGCGGGGTCCTCGCGCTCCGGGCGATTCCGAAAGCGCAGCACGCGCAGATCGAGCTGGTGACCGAGCGCGCCCTCGGACGTCGTGTGGTGTGTGCTCATGAACGACCGCCTCCCACCCCGGTATGCCCGGGGTCGGATCGCGGCTCAAGAAAACGACAGATCGCGGGCCGCTACTCGGGCCGCAGCGCCCAGTCGCAGTCGACGATCTCGTCGGGGTAGAGCCCGCGCGCGGCCACGTACAGCGAGCCCGACGCGGGGCAGGTCACGGTGAGCGCGGGGCAGCGCCCGCAGCCCGGGCCGTCGTCGTTCTCGCCGAGCTGCGTCTCCCACGTGCACTCGCTCGGCGGGCGCGCTCCGTCGCACACGCGCAGCACCGGGTCGGGGTCCTGCGCGCAGGAGCCGACGCCCTCGCAGCCGCACGCGACGAGCACGCGCGTGCCCGGCGTGCAGGTCGCAGTGCCCACC
>JALYRN010000143.1 GCA_030855295.1 Myxococcota bacterium
GGGCGAGGCGATCGCGCGCGACCTCGACGCGGCCCGCGGCGCCACGACGATCGACGTGATCGCGCTCGACGCGATGCGCTCGCTGTCGGCGTGCGAGCTGCTGATCCAGGCGAGCAGCGCGACGCTCGATCCTGCCGGAGGACGGCGCCTCGCTTCGTCGCTGCCGCTCGCGTCCCTGCCGGCGAGCGCGCACGTCGTCGATCTCGTGTACCGACCGCGGCGCACCGCGGTGCTCGAGGCAGCCGGCGCGCGCGGGCTGCGCACGGTCGAGGGCATCGGGATGCTGGTGCACCAGGGCGCGCTCGCGCTCGAGCGCTGGCTCGGGCAGCCCGCGCCGATCGAGGTCATGCGCGCCGCGGTGCTGCGCGCGCTCGGGTGAGCCTACCGCTTCGCCGGTGCGCCCGGCGTGCGGTCATTCGGCGGGTGCGGGGACCTGGCGCGCGAGATCGACGACGAACGCCGTTCCGTCCTCCGCCGTCGACGTCACGTCGATCGTCCCGCCGTGCGCCGCCACGATCTGCTGCGCGATGTAGAGACCGAGGCCGAGGCCGGTCGCGTTCCGGTTCCCGTCGCCGCTCGGTCCGCGGACGAGGGGCTCGAAGATGTGCCTCAGCACGCTCTCGGAGATCGGCTCGCTCGTGTTGTGGACGCGCACCTCCACGCGATCTCCGCGCCCCTCGGCGCGCACGGTGACCTCGCCGTGCTCCTTGCCGTGCTGGATCGCGTTCGCGACGAGGTTCGACACGAGCTGCGTGAGGCGGTCGGCGTCCCACTCGCCGACCAGGTCGCCGTGCGTCTGGAGGCGGAGGCGACAGCCGGGGTGCACCACCGCGTGCTCCTCCATGATCGCGCGGCACACGACGCCGAGGTCCGTCGGTCGCCGGACGATCGGGATCGCTTCCCCGAGGCGCGTGCGCGCGAAGTCGAGGAGGTCGGCGACCATCCGCGACATGCGGTGGGCGCTGCTGAGGATGCGCATCGCGATGCGCGCGTGCGCGTCGTCGAGCTCCTCCGCGCGCGCGAGGGCCGCCGCGCCCATCGTGATGGCGCTCAGCGGGCTGCGCAGGTCGTGGCCGAGCATCGCCAGGAACTGCTCGCGCGTGCGCTGGAGCGTCTGCGAGTAGCGGACGACCGACGCCGTCAGGCTCTCGTCGATCGCCTCGCTGAAGCGGGTGGTCTCCTCGTGATCCTCGCCGTGCTCCTCGGACCAGAGTCGGAGCACGCTCGCGCGGAGCGCGCGGAACTCGGAGAGGAGGTGCTCGATGTCGAAGCCTCCCGCGAGCCGCTCCGACGCGTGGTGATGCCCGACGCTGGCGAGCCTGCCGCCCTCGTCGAGGCCCTGCGACTTCTCGTGGGTCTGCGCGGCGGTCTGCGGCGTCTTCATGTCCTCGACGACGGCCTGGAGGAGCTCGCCCGCATGATCACGCAGGGCGATCTCGCTCATCCCCTTCGTCGACGGGATTCGCTCGGACGCGAAGCTCACCCACTCCCGGATGATCTGCTCGCGGTTCTGCTCGATGAAATCGGCGAAGGACATGACCGTCCGGAACCATCGGTCCCTGACGGCGCGTCACAATCCGCGATCGCGGGCGCGCTGACGCTGCTCAGCGGGCGCGGCGGAGGACCGTGCGCAGGCGATCGGCGTCGCGCATCGCGAGCTTCACTTCCTCTTCGCGCTGCGGCAGCTTCGCGAAGAGCACGTCGCGATCGACCTGCAGCTTCACCTGCGCGCGCTCCACGTCGAGCACGTGCCCGGCCATCGGTCGCTTCGCGAAGTCGACCGCGCGGAGCTCGGCCTCCTCGGCGTCGATCGCGTCGCCGACCACCGTGTAGAGCCGCGCGAGCGCGCTGGGCTCGAGCACCTTGGTGAAGCGCAGGACGCGCGTGGGCCCGATGAAGAGCGGGCCGTACGCCATGCCGCCGCTCTCGCTGCGTGCCGCGAGGAACACGTCGGTGCGCACCTCGGCGGGCGCGGGCTCACCGCGCACGATCCCGGGGAGCGCGTCGAGCGACACGTGCGAGGTGATCACCGCGTCGTTCAGCAGCTCGATCAGCCCGTCGACGTCCGCGATCGGGCCGACGTCGGCGGTGCGCCGACCGGCGAGCTGCATCGCCACGCGGCTCGTCACGACCTCCCGCGGGCCGTAGCGCGACTGGTAGACGACGATCCTCCGCTCGGCGCTGGTGAGCTCCTCGAGCCGCACGCTCTGCCAGCCGCCGAACGCGCGCCGCGCGTGCAGCGTGGTCGGCGTCAGGAAGAAGCTCGGCCGCAGGCGCGGCAGCACGAACAGCGGCACCACGATCGCGAAGAAGAGCGCCGGCCAGACCAGCCCGACCGCCGCGCCCACGAGCATCTCGGCCGAGAGGCCGTCGCTCGCGCCGAGCAAGAGGAAGATCGGCGTCGTCAGCCCGCCGCACGACCAGAGCCCGAGCAGCACGAGGCCGATGATCAGGAACTGGTTGGAGCCGGCGACGCCGCCGCCCTTGCTCTGCCACACGATCTTCTCGTTGCCCGGCGGCATGCGCGTCAGCGTTCTCCGCTCTCGCCCGGTCGATCCTTCCCGGCGCTCTCCGCCTCGAGCGCGTCGACCTCGTCGACCCAGCCGGCGCGCGCGTCGGGGAACGCGTCCGCGTACGGAACGTACGGCTTGATGTCGAGCACCGGCGTGCCGTCGAGGAGATCGACGCCGTGCACGCGCAGCGCGCGGCCCTCGATCCCGACGAGACGCACCGCGCTCAGGCCGATCGGGCACGGCCGGTGCGGCGAGCGCGTCGCGAGCACGCCGCGCTTCACCCGCGGCCCCCGCGGCGGCCGCACGAGCGCGCTCCACCCCTCGTTCATGTGGAACACGTAGATCAGCCAGATGCGGTCGAACCCCTCGAGCGATCGCAGCGCGTCGAGCGGCACGTGCGGCAGCAGCTCGATCGTCGCGTCGACCGGCGCGCCCTCGCGCGTGCCGCGCAGGGCCGTCGACTGATGCGGCGTGCCGTAGCGCTCCTTGTACGGCGTGCGCGCGATCGCGATCGGCTCCATCTCGAAGCGCTGCGGCGTCTCGGAGAACGCTGATGTGTGATCCTGAGGAGGACGTCGCACGTCGCGGAATCTACAGCGCGGCGGCTACGATGCCGAGCGCCGCGCGATCTCGAGCCCGGCGCCGAGCGCCATCAGCAGCGCCCACAGCGGCGCGACCGCGCTCCACGCCATCGCGACGAGCGCGATCCGCGTCGCATCGTCGAGCTCGCGTCCCGAGCGCGGTGCCGCGAGCCCGACCGGACCGGAGATCGCCTCGCGATCCACCTCTCCGCTCGAGATCAAGCTGCTCCACAGCGCGCGCACCGAACCCGCCGCGAGCCCGATCGCATCCCCGAGCCCCACGTCGCGCCGCTCCGATCGTGCTCGCAGGCCGAGCACCGCGCGATCCTCGAGGGCGAACGGAACGATGTCGATCTCACGCCTTGCCCCCTCGTGCTCGATCGTCATGCGGGTCGCGCGGCCGCCGCGATCACGCACCGCCGCGATCAGCGCCGCGAGGTTCGGCGTCTCGGTGTGCTCGACCGCGATGACGACGTCGCCCGGCACGATCCCCGCCGTGTCGGCGGGCGAGCCGTCCTCGACCTGTCCGACGATCAGCGGCGGACCGGGATCGGGATCCTCTGCGCCCCGCGCCGACACCGCGATCACCAGCACCACGAAGGGCACCAGCACCATCGTCACTGGCCCGACCGCGAGCGCCCCGATCGTGCGACCGAGCGGAGCGCCGGCATCCGCGATCGCGGTCCAGATCCACAGCGGGATCGGCCGGAGCTCGATCGCGCCGGGCTCGCGGTCACGCGGTCCGATCCGCGGTCCGGTCCCGAGCACCAGCCGCGCGCGCACGCCGAGCAGGGACGCCGCCCCGCGCTGTGCGAGCGCGCCGAGCCCCGAGAGCACGATCGCGGAGAGGATCAGACCGATCACGCGCGGCAGGGTACGCGACCGGAGGCGCTCGCGTCACGGATGGGCGCGCGACCTCGGGGGCGCGACGTCGAGCGTGACGATGCGCGCGGCGACGATCTCGCGTCGTGCGATCTCGATCCGCGCGATCGTGATCGGCAGCGAGAAGCGGCGCGGTCCGGCGCTGCCGGGATTGATCCACAGCGCGCCGTCGCGCTCCTCGATGGAGGGACGGTGGGAGTGGCCGACCACGACGAGCCGCGTTCCCGGCGCCGCGAGCACGTCGCGCGCCTGGTGCACGAGCTCGATGCGCACGCCGCCGAGCTCGACGAGCTCGCGCTCCGCGAGCCCGAGCGACGCGTCGTCGTTGTTCCCGCGCACGGCGGTGAGCGGGGCGATCGCGCGCAGCGCCTCGAGCACGTGCGCGCCGCCGACGTCTCCTGCGTGCAGCACGTGCGCGACCCCGCGCAGCGCCTGCAGCGCCTCCGGTCGCATGAGCCCGTGGGTGTCCGAGATCAGTCCGACGTGCACCCGATCGGCATGGAGCCGACCGCACGGGGCGTCGACCGCCGGGCGTCGATTCGCCCGCGGAACGCGCTTCCGATGCGCGCGGCCGCCAGTAGACTGCGCCGATGCTGCTCCGCGCGCCGATGGTGCCCCACGTCTCGTTGCTCTTCGCGCTCGCGCTCTGCGCGTGCGAGCCCAGCGAGCCGCCGCCGCTCCCGCCCGCGACGTACACGCTCGACGATCGAACGACGGTCGACGTCGACGGTCGCGGCGCGATCATCCTCACGAGCGCCGACGGTCGTCGGCTCGCGGCCACCGCGCCCGGCGCGGCGCCGACGCTGCGCTCGTTCGAGGACTCGGTGCGCGAGACGCTCGGTCGCTTCCAGTTCCGCCGCACGGGCGAGGTCGAGCGCGCGCTGCCGCGCTTCCTCGGCAGCGAAGGCGACGCGAGCGGCGTGACGCTGCGCTTCGCGGGCGACGGGGGCGCGACCGGCACGATGACGATCCGCAGCGACGGTGCGAGCCGCACGCGCATCCGCTTCGAGGCGAGCGCGGAGGATCTCACCGCACGCTCGATCGCGCTGCCCTTCGCGTGCGACGAGGACGCGACGTTCCTCGGCTTCGGCGAGCAGTACAACGCGATCGATCAGCGCGGCGAGGCGTTCGCGCTCTACGTCGAGGAGCAGGGCATCGGTCGCACGGGCGGCCCGGTCGCGATCACCGGCGACGCGCACACGACCTACTACCCGATGCCGTGGTGGATCGATCTGCGTGGCTCGGGCGTGCTGATCGACACGCCGTCGCGGACGCTGGTCGATCTCTGCGCGCGCGATCCCGAGGTGGCGTGGATCGAGGTCGAGAGCGGCGCGCCAATCGACGCGATCGTGTTCCATGGTCCAGCGCCGCTCGACGTGATCGCGCAGCTCGGCGCCGAGGTCGGGCGACCCGCGCGGCCGCCGGACTGGGCGCTCGAGCGGCTGTGGATCGGCATCCAGGGTGGACAGGACGCGGTGCTCGCGGAGGCCGACGCGCTCGAGGCCGCGGGCATCCCGATCGCGGCGCTGTGGGCGCAGGACTGGTCGGGACGGCGCGAGTTCACGCCGGGACGCTTCGGCGTGCTCTATCGCTGGGTGCCGGACACCACGCTCTATCCCGACATCCGCGCGATGACCGACGACCTGCACGCGCGGGGCGTTCGCTTCTTCGCGTACGCCAACCCGTTCGTCGTGCCGGGTGTCGATCACTTCGAGCCGATGTCGTCGATGGGCCTCCTGATCGGCGATCCCGAGAGCGAGGGTCCGTACCTCTTCAACTCGGTGTTCACCGAGTCGTCCATGCCCGACTTCACCAACCCCGCCGCCTACGACTACGTCGAGCGGCACCTCGAGTCGATGGTGGTCGACCTCGGCATCGACGGGTGGATGGCGGACTTCGGCGAGTGGCTCCCGGTCGACGCCGAGCTCGCGTCGGGGGCCGATGCGCGCGACTACCACAACCTCTATCCCGCCGCGTGGCACCGCGCGTCGCGCGAGGTGATGGACCGCGCGCGCCCCGACGGCGACTGGGTGGTCTTCACGCGCTCGGGGTGGACGCGCCAGCACGAGGTCGCGCAGGTGGTGTGGTGCGGCGATCAGGAGGCGGACTTCTCCGAGACCGACGGCCTGCCGACGGTGGTGCCGTGCATGCTCAACCTCGGGCTGAGCGGCGTTCCGTTCGTCACGCACGACGTCGCAGGCTTCAGCGGAGGACCGAGCACGAAGGAGCTCTACCTGCGCTGGGTCGAGCTCGGCGCGTTCACTCCGATCTTCCGCACGCACGAGGGCCTGCAGCGGGAGGCGAACTGGTCGTGGGAGAGCGACGCCGAGACGACCGCGCACGTGCGCCGGTTCGCGCGCCTGCACGAGGCGCTCGGACCCGAGCTGCGCGCGCTCGCCGACGAGGCGGCGACGAGCTCCGCGCCGATGGTGCGCGCGCTCTCGCTCGTCTTCCCGGACGACGCCGGGAGCCGGGGCGTGTCCGATCAATTCCTGCTCGGGAACGACCTGCTGATCGCGCCGGTAGTCACTGCCGGCGCGGCGAGCCGCTCCGTCGTGCTCCCGCCCGGCACCTGGCACCACGTCTGGAGCGGCACCGCGCACGAGGGGCCCGCGGTGATCGAGGTCGAGGCGCCGATCGGGCAGCCTCCCGTGTTCTCGCGGGATCGCGATCGTCCGGAGCTGCGCGCGATCGAGTGAAGCGATCCGCTCCCGTGCGCGCGCTCCCGTGCGCGCCCTCCTGCTGATGATCGGCTCGCCCGCTCCGGTCGCTTCCGTCCGCGCGCGCGGCGCGCGCTCCCGTGCGCGCCCTCCGGGGCGAGCACTCCTGCTGGGGTCAGCGCTTCCGGACCTCGTGATCGGAGCCGATCGGCACGCCGTAGAGCTCGAGCCGGTGGTCGATCAAGCGGTAGCCGAGCTGCTCGGCGACCTTCTTCTGCAGCGCCTCGATCTCGGGGCTGGTGAACTCGATCACGGTGCCGCTCTGCACGTCGATCAGGTGATCGTGGTGCTCGTCCGGCATCTCCTCGTAGCGCGCGCGGCCATCGCCGAAGTCGTGGCGCTCGAGGATGCTCGCCTCCTCGAAGAGACGCAGCGTGCGGTACACGGTCGCGAGGCCGATGCGCTTGTCGATCTCGGAGGCGCGCGCGTAGACGGTCTCGACGTCGGGGTGATCGTCGGACTCCGAGAGCACGCGCGCGATGATGCGGCGCTGGTCGGTCATCCGGAGGCCCTTGTCGATGCAGCGCTTCTCGATCCGAGAGATCTCTTGGTTCGCCGAGGTCATGGGCCACCGCCAGGGAGGCTGGACCCTACCACGGAACACGGCACGCGGAGCACCTCCGAGGCCTCGACCGCCCGCGGCGATCGGGTCACGCTGCGCGCCTCATGGGCACTGCGATCCGGCTCCGCGGACACAGCGCGCGCGCTGATCTGTGGGACGCGCTCGAGGCCCACGCGATCGCGGCGACGGGGCCCCTCCGCGCCTCGTCGTCGCGCGGCTCGGACGACGAGGGGCGCGCGCTGCTCGCGCTCGACATCCACCCCGCGGCCGAGCCGGTGCGAGTCGTCGATCTCGGCGGAGGCGCGATCGCGATCGAGGCCAGCACCGGCACCGCCGGCCCCGGCTATCACGCGCACGTGGCCGCGATGCTCGCCGCCGCCGCCGACGCGCTCGGGATCGAGTGGAGCTCGATCGAGGACGAGAGTGGCTACTTCGAGTCGCGCGATCGAGCGGCGCTCGAGGACGCGACGCTGATCTGGCTCGCGACGACCGTGCACGAGGTGCTCGCGCTGCACGCGCGCGGCATGAAGGCGCTGCAGCTCTCGCTGCCCGAGGGCACGACCTTCGAGCACGGCGGGGTGCTCGCGACACCGCTCGGGCCGCGGAATCACGACTGGCTCGCGCGCGTGGCGAAGTCGCCGCGCGCGGGCATCGACGTGTTTCCGTGGTGGGACGCCGACGACGAGGCCGCCGCCCTCCGAAACGCCGCGCTCGCCGCGATGTGGATCGACGTGCGCTGGCGCAAGCCGCTGATCGACGGCGAGCGCGAGCTGCTGGAGCGCATCCTCGGCTGGCTCGATCGCGGTCAGTCGCTCGCGCCGGACGCGGAGTGGCCTTGGCGTGAGCAGAGCGAGCTCCTCGAGCTGCTCGGCGAGGCCTCGCTGCGCGCGACCCGCGTGCACCTGCGCGCGAGCGCGCTGCCGCCGGCGATCCCGATCGGATACCGGCGCGCGCCGGTGAGAGTGGCGCTCTCGGGCGGCTGGTCGCTGCGCGTGCCCGGCGAATTCGCCGAGCGCTGGGAGGAGCCGGGCGCGTGGGCGGGATGGGACGCGCAGCGCTCGCTGTGGTTCAGCTCGCTCGAGGTGCGCGGCTCGAAGAGCAGCGAGGCGACGATGGAAGCGCTGCCGCCGATCGAAGGCGAGGCCGAGCTGATGGGCTTCGATCGCGGAGAGCTCTTGGCAGTGGCGCGCTTCGTCGAGGCCGAAGAGGACGGCAGCCGCGTGATCGAGATGCGCGCGCACGGCGTGCTCGGCGCGCACGCGGCGATCGGCACGTTCATCCTCGCGAAGGACGAAGATCGCGAGTGGGCGCTCGAGACCTGGAGCTCGCTCGCGCACCTCGAAGAGCTCTCCTGACAGAGTGCTCGACCGGTCAGCGATCTTCGCCGTGCAGCTGCCGCAGGTAGCTGTCGTACCTCTCCGGCAACACGTCTCCTCGCTGCATCGCCTGCCGCACGCCGCACTGCGGCTCGCGATCGTGCAGACAGTCTCCGAACGCGCAGTCGCGCACGAACGGCCGCAGATCCGGGAAGCACGACGCGAGATCGCGCGATGGGATCTCGAACGACGCGAGCTCGCGGATGCCCGGCGTGTCCGCGACGAAGCCGCCGTGCACGCTCTGCGCCGCGGAGGCGACGACCGGATGCAGCTCCGCGACGCGCGTCGTGTGCCTGCCCTTGCGCACGAGGTCGCCGATCTCGCCGACCGCGAGCGCGAGCCCGGGCTGCACCGCGTTCAAGAGGCTGCTCTTGCCGCCGCCCGACGGACCGGTCAGCGCGGAGATCTTGCCGCCGAGCACCGCGCGCAGCGCGTCGATCCCCTCGCCCGTCCGCGCGCTCGTGTAGAGCACGGGGTATCCGATCTTCTCGTACATCCCGTACCGCTCGCGCGCATCGGCGGCCTCGGGCTCGTCCATCTTCGTCGCGACGATCAGCGCGTCGACGCGGTTGTGCTCGGCGATCACCAGGAAGCGATCGACCAGGCGCGGGTTCATGCGCGGCAGGCTCGCGGCGAACACGACCAGCACCTGATCGAGGTTCGCGACGAGCACATCCTCGATCGCGCGCCCGCGCGAGGTCGGATGCAGGCGCGAGAACCGCGTGCGCCGCGGCTTCACCTCGGCGATCACGCCGGTCCCCGCGCCGGTGCGCTCGATGTCGACCTCGTCGCCGATCACCGCGAGATCGGTGCTCGCACGCTCCTTCTTGAGGCGCCCGCGCATCCGGCACTCGACGAGCTCACCGGACGCCATCCGCACGCGGAAGAACCCCGCGGTCGAGCGCAGCACGATCCCTCGCTCACGCTCGTTCACGGCGCAGGCACTGGCGCGGCCGCGGGCACGCAGCTGTGCGAATCGCCGACGAGGTAGGGGGCGAGGAGCACCGTGTACCGCCCGCTGTCGGGGCACACGAACTCCGTCAGCGGGCAGTACCCGTCGCCACATCCGTCGTCGCCGTACGCGATCTCCTGACGGCTCGTGCACGGCGCGTCGCCCGGGCACACCCGCAGGATCGCGTCGTCGTCGGCGCCGCAGGTACCGAGCCCGCAGCCGCCGCCGCAGCCGATCTGCAGCCGCGCGCCCGCGGTGCAGTCGAAGCTGCCGGTGTTCGTCCACCCGCAGTCGCGCGGTCCGTCGAGCTCGCGATCGCAGGCCGCCGTCGGATCGAGCGTCGCGTCATCGGGCACGCTCACCGGCACCGAGATGATGTTGTCGTCGTACGAGAGCTCCTCGATCGTGCGCGCGCCGTTGATCTCGATGCGCAGCGAGTAGTCGCCGGGCGCGACGTCGGTGACGTCGATCCACTGGCAGTCGAGCGCCGCGTAGTAGCTGTCGCCCCAGCCGCGCTGGATGCCCTGGTTCTCGCAGTCGTAGAGGGGGCTGCGCGAGACGCCGGGCGCATCGGAGATCTGCTCGGTGTCCATCAGACAGAACGCCTGCTTGTGGCCGGCGCCGACCTCGGTGCCGTCGGCGTCGAGGAGCTTGTAGTCGGCGTAGCCGTTGTAGTGATAGTGGTCGTGACAGGCCGAGTGCTCGAAGAGGTCCGGGTGATCCTCGGGACGGCCCATCGTGAAGTCGGCGGTGCCGTGGTTCGGCGTGAACGTCTCGAAGCGCAGCAGACGGCGCCAGCCCGCGCTCACCACGCAGCCCTCGGCGATCGCGCAGTCGTCCTCCTCGAAGAACTGCCAGACCACGCGCGCGCTCGCCGACGCGCGATCGGGATCGACGCTGAGGTCCGGCATGCCGGCGTCGGGCGGTGGCGTCCACGCATCGACCTGCCCGCCGGCGTCCATGGCAGTGCCGGCGTCCGCGCCGCCACCGCCGTCGACTGGCGCGGGATCGGCGCCGCACGCGCCGAGGACACCGATCGAGCCGATCACGAGCAGGCACCGAACCGAACGCCGAGCCATGTCGACCCCCGAGGCAGAGAGAGAGGCGCGAGGATGCCACGGCGCGTCGCGCGCCGTCTCGGTCGGCAGGAGTGCTCGCCCCGTAGGGCGCGTACGGGAGCGCGCGCTTCGCGCGCGGACGGAAGCGAC
>JALYRN010000916.1 GCA_030855295.1 Myxococcota bacterium
CCGTCGGCGCGGCTGCCCTCGCTGGCCGCGGTCGCACGCACCGGACCGGGGCCCCCCTCCGCGGCGGCGCTCGACGCGAGCGCGAAGCCGGGGACGAGCAGAGCGGCCGCGAGGAGGATCGAGAGCGAGGTCTTGGCCATGACGTTCTTCCTTCCTGCACCACCGAGCTCCTGGCCCCGTGGTGTCATGCAGAGGAGAACGAACGAGACCTTGCGAGTGTCTGAAGGCCTCGTTCTTTCTTCGCGCGGCGCTCGAGACCTGTCCCGAGAGCGGCTTCAGGTCGGATCGGGCGCCTCGTACCAGTCCTCGTGGGGCGAGAGCGCGTGACACCGCAAGCACTGGGTCAGCGCCCAGCGCTTCGCGCAGGCCGGGCAGCGCCCGCGCGTCTCGAACGTGTTCCACACGTGCAGGCACTCGCACTGCCAGCGATCGTGCGCGCGCGGCGCCCAGCGACACCTCGGGCAGCGGATGCGAGGCTCGCGATCACGCGCGCCGAGCCGCTCGTCGACGCCGACCGCGCCGTCACCATCGACGTCACCGTCGTCCGCTCGCCGCCGCAGCGGCCCGCGCGCATCGGGAGACATCGAGCACAGACTGTGCGGCGTCGTCGCGGGCGTCGAGGTGCGGGCGAGATCGTCAGCGTCGCTCGAACCGCTGGGCGATCCACCACGCGAGCGCGTGCTCGGCCTCGCACGGCTCGTCGATGCGTGCTCGCACCGCGGAGCGCGCGCGCGGCAGGTGCCCGCGCGCCTCTCGGTCGCCGATCGTCAGCGTGAGCTCCGGATCGCCGGGTGCGAACCCCACCGGCTCGCAGAGCGGCATCGCATCGACCGCCGCGAGCAGCCGCTCGAGCTCGGCGCGAGCCGCTGCATCGAGGATCACCGCGCGCGTGCGCGTGCACCTCCGAGACGCGCTCGTCACGCACCCGACGATCGTCCGCCCGCGCACGGTGACCACGACGAAACGATCGCCCGCGCCGGGAAGCCCGACGTCGGCGCGGATCTCGATCTCGCGCGCGTCGGTCGCCTGGCCGTCGACGGGCGCCGCCGCGAGCAGGACCAGGAGCGCGATCGCGAGTCTCACGCCCCCAGTCTAGCTCGCGTCTTCGATCACCGCGATCGAGCGTCCGAGCTCAGCGCGACCCGTCCGCCATCGCGAAGCTCACGCTCGCGTAGCCCGCCTGGGCGGCCGAGAACATCACGTGCCGCAGCGCGCGGAAGTCGGTCGAGCGATCGGCCTGCACGATCACCGCCCCGGGGAACGGGTCGTTCGGGTGCAGCAGCGCCCAGCTCGCGCGCAGCGTCTCGAGGTCCTGCACGAGCGCGTCGATGCGCGTCGCGCCGCGCGTGTCGCGCAGCGTCGCGGTGTCGGCGACGCGCCGGCCGTCGAGCGTGATCGTGCGAGCGTCGGTCGCGACGATCGGCGCGAGCTCGAAAAGGCGCCCACGCGGGTTCCGTGTTTCTCTCTCGCGCGCTCGTGACCTGTCGCCGGTCCGCGTCAGAGGCAGCCGGTGCGGAACACGTCGGTGCGGCCGTCGCCGTCGAAGTCGCCGAGCGCGAGCTCTGCGAGCGCGTCGCTCGACACTGCGAGCACCTGCCAGCTGCCGCGCGCCCCCCACGACACGTTCCACCGCGCGCCGTCGGGACGCATCACGTCCGTGCGCCCGTCGCCATCGAAGTCGCCGAGCGCCAGCGACGACAGCAAGGACGACGATGCGTTCAGCCGCGTCTCCGCGCCGCTGCCGTCGGGCGAGTAGAGCCACTCTCCGCCGCTCGTGCGGAGCACGTCGGTGCGTCGGTCACCGTCGAAGTCGCCGAAGCCCAGCGACGCGCGCGGGATCGTCGACGCCTTCAGCCTCGTCCAGGCGCCGCTGCCGCCGGGCGAGTACGACCACGCGGTGCCGTCGGCGCGGAACACGTCGGCGCGTCCGTCGCCGTCGAAGTCGCCGAGCGCCAGCGCGGCGAGACGCTCGGAGCGCGACGCGAGCGTCATCCACGGGCCGCTCGCCGAGCGCGACCAGCGCCACTCGGTGCCGGTCGTCGAGAAGGCATCGTCGCGTCCGTCGCCGTCGAGATCGGCGAACGCGAGCTCGGCGCGCGGCACCGACGAGGTGTTGAGCCGCGCCCAGCTGCCGCGCCCCGCCGAGAGCCACCACCACGCGGTCCCGTCGGCGCGGAACACGTCGGTGCGTCCGTCGCCGTCGAAGTCCGCGAAGCCGAGCGACGACAGCCCGTACGACGACGCCGCCAGCGACTCCCACAGCCCCGCGCCGCCCGGCGACGCGCAGAAACGCACCGTCTCGCAGTCGGCGCCCGACTGCCCGTAGGTGTTGGGCGCCGCGCCCGCCGGCGAGCGATCGACGCTGAAGCTCCCGGTGTAGAAGCGCTGGAGCGCGGCGTCGGTCGCGCTGGCGCGCGCGAGGCAGTTCGAGAACAGCCACGAGCCCTCGGTCGGCCGCCCGCGCACCACCAGCGCGTGCCGATCGGTCGGCAGCACGGTGTTGTCGTGCACGAGGATCTCGGTGCCGGCCCACGGCGTTCCGTCGCCGGTCGCCTCGTCGATGCCGTGCATGTCGAACACGTGGCCGTTCGCGTGCGGGAGCACGAGGTTGTGTCGCGCCTCGTAGCTGTGTCCGACCGCGCCGCTGCCCGCGACCGAGTGGCGGTTGTAGTCGAAGCGGTTGTGCTCGACGAGCACGTCGGCCGGGTCGGTCACGTTGCTGAGCACCACGCCGTAGCCGAGACCCTGCCGCTGGTTGTGGTGGATGTGGCTGTGGTGCACGTGATCGTCGAGCGAGTCGCGCAGCTCGACGGCGCCATAGGTCCAGCCCGTCAGCTCGCAGTTGTCGACCTCGACACGATCGACGCCCGACGCGGCGAGCCCGCGCGAGCGCGGCATGCAGTCGCGGCAGTTCACGCCGCCGGTGCGATCTTCGCCGGTGCATCGATCCGGCCACTCGGGCGGGCACTCGGTCGGCTCTCCGCCGTGCAGGCGCAGGCCCGTGACCCGCACGTCGTCGCCGCACGCGCGCAGCATCGCGCGGCTCTCGGTGGCGGTGACGTGGAGCAGCCCGCCGGCCGAGCCCTCGCGCCCGCGCCCGCTCGCGAGGATCACGCCGGCGGGGATGCAGAGCGAGGCGCCGGTGAGATCGATGCGCGCTTCGTCGGCGACGTAGACGACGTGCTCCGGCTCGGCCGCCGCCAGCGCCGCCTCGAGCTCGGCGCGCGTGCGCACGACCGTCGTGCACGGTCCATCCGCGCGCACGACGTCCGGATAGCCGACGCCGCCGCCGTAGCGCCAGCT
>JALYRN010000917.1 GCA_030855295.1 Myxococcota bacterium
GGCCCGCTCAACACCGCGACGACCTCCGCGTGGCCGTTCTGGCGCGCGTAGTCGATCGCGGTGAGCCCGAACGTGTCGCGCACGCGCGCATCGGCGCCTCGCTCGAGCAGGTAGCGCACCACGTCGAGATGGCCCGCGTCCGCCGCGCTGCGGAGCGGCGTTCCGCCCTGCGGGTTGAGCGCGCCGACCTCGGCGCCGCGCTCGACGAGGAGACGCACCGTCGCGAGGTCGGCGATGTACGCCGCGAGGTGGAGGATCGTCGCGCCGTCGTGGCGCTCCGACACGTTCGCGCCGGCGTCGATCAGCTGACGGGCGACGGCGACGGAAGACTGGATCACGGCCCACGTCAGCGGCGTGAAGCCCTCGGTGCCGCTGCCCTGATCGACCGGCGCGCCGCGGCCCAACAGGAACGTGACGATGTCGCCGGCGCCGAACCTCGCGGCGACCTGCAGCGGAGCGCCGGGCGGCGCGACGTCGCGATCGAGAGGCGCCCCTTCGGGCAGCAGCGCCCGCACGATGTCGAGCCGGCCGAGCGAGATCGCGGCGCCGACTGCGCTGAAGCCTTCGGTCGACCTCGGTCCTTCGCGCGCGCCCGCCGCGAGCAGGCGCTCCACCGTCGTGAGATGACCGCCTGCCGCCGCCGCCATCAGCGCGTCCGCGCCGAACACGTTGATCGGGTCGACCGTCGCGCCGCGATCGAGCAGCGCCGAGACGACCGCGGTGTGGCCGTGCGAGGCGGCGGAGAAGAGCGGGCTCTGGCCGTCCCCGTCGATCGCGCGCGGATCGGCCCGCGCCTCGAGGAGCGCGAGCACCGCGCCGAGATGTCCTGCTTGTGCGTGACCGCCGAGCGCCGTCCTGCCGTGCACGTCGCGCAGCGCGGCGTCGGCCCCGCGCGCGAGCAGCAGTGGCACGATCTCGTCCGCGCTCGCCGCGGCGGCCGAGGTGTGGAGCGCGCTCTCCTGATCGTCGTTGACCACGTTCGGGTCGGCGCCGCGCTCGAGCAGCGCCGCGACGACCCCCACGTGCCCGGCGTACGCCGCGATGATCAGCGGCGTCAGGCCGCCGTCGACCGCCTCGTCGGCGCGCGCTCCGTCCGACAGCAGGGCGTTCACTGCGGCGACATCACCGCGCGCCGACGCCTCGAACAGCGCCGTTCGCTCGAGCGGTGCCGTTGCGCCACCACACGCCGCGAGGAGGAGCGTGAGGAGCCAGATCTCGGTACGCATTGCCGGGAGCGTACGCCGGCGCGCCACGAACGCCCCTTCGCGCGATCGGGTCAGCGCGCCATCCCGGCGGGGACGGCGATCGTGCCGTCGGGCTCGACCGGGAGCGGCCACGCGCGCTCGACGACGTCGAGCTCGAGCGCCCCATAGAGGTGCGGATACGCATCGCCGTCGGCGGACTCGTAGCGGACCTCGGCGCGCAGCCGATCCGGCATCAACACCAGCAGCACGAGATCGCGCTGACCTCGGTAGAAGCGATTCGCCGTCGCGAGCCACTGTGCGGCCGTCGAGAGGTGGATGAACCCCTCGGTCTCGAGCGACGGCGCGCGGTACTCGCCGGCCGCGCGCGCGGCGTCCCACGCATCGACCGTCGTGATGTGGAAGAGACGCTGATCGTGCGAGCGGATGATCACGACTGTCTCCGAGCGGCCGCGCTCACCAGCGCAGCATCGGGAGAGGGCTCCACGGGCGGCGGAGTGTTCGTCGCCACGTCAGGCCGACGAGCAGCGCGTGGAAGCCTTCGTTCGGGTACTGCGCCTGCAGGTCGCGGATCAGCCCGCGCGGCACGCCGAAGCGCAGCGCTCCCATCGTGACGTCGATCCAGTCGGCGCGCCGGAAGCACTCCGCGAGGCGATCGCGCGTGCGCCGGATCTTGTGGTGCTCGTCGATGATCCGTGAGACCGGCGCGATCCACTCCGCACGTCCTCGCTCCTCGAGATGGCGCCGCGCGAGCGCGCACGAAGGAGCGAGGTAGTCGAAGGTGCCGGCGGTCCAGATGCCGAGATCGTGGAAGCACGCGGCGATCTGGATGTGGCGCCGATCGACGTCGCTCAGCGGCGCGAGCACCTCGCAGAGGCTCACGACCCGGCACACGTGGTTGCGATACGCCGCGAAGTGGGTTCCGAGCTCCGTCGAGTGCGCGTCGAGCACCTCGTCGACCAGCGGAAGGCGCCGCGGAAGCAGAGACGTGCTCGAGACGACGCGCGGCACCGACACCCGGCGACTCTAGCCGATCGCACCGCGCGCGGATCAGTCGTCTCGGAGGCGCTCGCCGCGCTGGGCTCGGGAGAGCAGGCCCTCGAGCTCGGTGACCTCGAAGGGCTTGTCCAGCAGCGCGTCCGTCAGGTGCTCCGCGATGGCGACCGTGTGACGCTTGTTGAGCGCTCATCCGAACGCGCTACCTTCGCGAGGTAACATCACACGCGAAAGCACCGCGACCGACGCGCGCGCGTACACCCGCCCGGAGGAGCAGGTGATGTTCTCGCGTACCTCGATCACGCAGGTCCGCGCGCGATCGACACCGGCGTCCGGAGCCCGCACTCCGAGCGCGATGCGATGTCGGAGTGCTCGCGAAACCCGGGCGTTCGCTCGATCGCGCGCTCGAGCGCCTCTCCGGTGTTCACCATTGGCCGCACGTGCATCGCCGCGGGTTGTAGGCGCCGCGTGACGATGGCAGGTTCGCGCGATGCTGCAGCGTGCGTGCATGGCGCTCTCGTGCGCGTTCGTCCTCGCGGGGTGCGTCCAGCCAGTCGCGCTCGGCGTGCGCTGCGAGCGCAGCGGAGAGTGCGCAGCGCCGCTCGTCTGCGCGTCGAGCCGATGTCGCAACGAGTGCCTCGAGCACCGGGACTGTCCACTCGGCGCGACGTGCGTCGTGGGCCACGGCGCGCTCGGGACGTGCACGCTGGACGCGGACTCGTGCGCGACGGACGCCGACTGCGGCGCGGGGCTGGTATGCCGGTCCGGCGAGTGCTGGGACGCATGCGCCACGAGCGCGCTGTGTCCGATCGACGGCGTGTGCGTGGCAGGGCTCTGCCAGTCGCCCTCCGGCATCGATGGGGGCGTCGACGAGCGCGACGGCGCCGTGCTCGACGCCGGGATGATCGATGCGGCGCACATCGACGCGGCCGTGTTCGACGCCGCGCCGCCGCTCGACGCGCGCGCGCAGCTGGACGGCAGCGTGTTCGGACCCGTGGACTACCCGCCGCACGAGCCGTGCGAGCCGAGCGCGCCGACCGCGTGTGGTCCCGGGCGCGACTGCATCACCGACGACGAGGCCCAGCCGTCGTGCCGCACAC
>JALYRN010000918.1 GCA_030855295.1 Myxococcota bacterium
GCGGTGCGGACCTCGAGCGCGGCCCTGCTCGCAGTGCTGGTCGTCGCCGGCGCATGCGCCTGGCTCGCCGCGCGCAAGTGAGCCGACAGGAGTGCTCGCCCCGGAGGGCCCGGACGGGAGCGCGGGCTTCGCGCGCGGACGGAAGGTCCCGGAGCGGGCGAGCCGATTTTTGAACAGCCTCTGATCTGAGCCGATCGATGACAGCAGGAGGAGTCCGAGCGAGGCGCGCTGCCCCGCTTGGGTGATCGGCCACCGCGCCTACACACCAAGGAGGTGAGCGCGAGTCCTCGTCGCGCTCGCGATGGCGCTGCGGGCCGGGCCCCCCGCGTGACCACGGCGAGCAGCGATGGCTCACATCCCCCACCTCGGCGATCTGGCGATCATCGCGGGCATCGGCGTGCTCGTGTCGATCGTGCTCGCGCGCCTGCGCCTGCCGACCGTCACCGGGCTCTTGCTCGCGGGCGCGATCGCGGGGCCGCACGGGCTCTCGCTCGTGAGCTCGAGCGAGGCGATCACGGCGCTCGCCGAGCTCGGCGTCGTGCTCCTGCTCTTCTCGATCGGGCTGGAGCTCTCGATCGAGCGGATGCGCACGATCTTCGGGCGGGTGGCGCTCGGCGGCGTGGCGCAGGTCGTGCTGACGATCCTCGTGGCGACCGGGATCGCGCTCGGGATCGGGCGCGAGGTCGGTCCCGCCGTGCTCTTCGGGTTCGTGTTCGCGCTCTCGAGCACCGCGATCGTCCTGCGCGCGCTCTCGGAGCGTCGCGAGCTCGACGCACCGCACGGTCGCTTCATCGTCGCGGCGCTGCTCTTCCAGGATCTCTGCGTGGTCCCGATGGTGCTGATCGTGCCGATCCTCGGCAGCGGCGCGACCGCGCTCGAGGCGAGCACCGCGATCGCATGGGCGCTGGCGAAGGCCGTCGCGCTCGTCGCCGCGATGTACCTGATCTCGCGATGGCTCGTGCCGCGCGCGATGGCGTGGGTCGACGCGAGCCGCAGCCGTGAGGTGTTCCAGCTGGCGGTGCTCGGCATCTGCATCGGCACCGCGTGGCTGAGCGCGGTCGCCGGGCTGTCGCTCGCGCTCGGCGCGTTCCTCGGCGGCATGGTGGTCGCGGACACCGGCTTCGGGCACCGCGCGCTGAGCGACGTGCTCCCGGTGCGCGACATCTTCGTCAGCATCTTCTTCGTGTCGCTGGGGATGCTCTTCGACGGCGGGACGGTGATCGCGAGCCCGCTCGCGGTGGGGCTGCTCGTGATCGGGTTCCTCTTCGGCAAGGGCCTGCTCGCGACGCTCGCCGCGATGGCGATGCACTTCCCGCCGCGCGCGGCGTGGCTCGCGGGGGTGGGGCTGGCGCAGTTCGGAGAGTTCGGCTTCGTGATCGCGACGCTCGGCGTCGAGGCCGGCGTGATCACCGTCGGCGAGCTGCAGGTGCTGCTCTCGGCCGGCATCCTCAGCATGTTCGCGACGCCGGTGCTGGTGCGCATCGCGCCGCACCTGTCGGCCGGGGAGCGCCTGCTCGCGCCGCTCGCGAAGGTGATGGGCGTGTGCTCGATCGGAGAGCCCGACGAGACCGAGACGCTCTCCGGGCACGTGGTGGTCGTCGGCTACGGCGTCGCGGGGCGGCTGGTCGCGCGCTCGCTCGAGCGGAGCGGCATCCGCTACCTCGTGATCGAGCTGAACGCGCAGGCGGTGCGCGACGCGCGCGCGCACGGCAAGCCCGTGTACTACGGCGACGCGACCTCGAGCGACTCGCTCGAGAACGCGAGCCTCGCCCGCGCGTCGGCGCTCGTGCTGGTCGCGAACGATCCCAGCGCGACGGCGCGCGTGGTGAGGGTCGCGCGCAAGATCTCCGCGGACCTCCCGATCCTGGTGCGCGCGCACTACGTGCAGGATCGCGTCGCGCTCGAGGAGCTCGGCGCCGACGAGGTGGTGCTCGAGGAGGTCGAGTCCGGCATCGAGATCGTGGCGCGCGTGCTGCGGCTGCTCGAGCAGCCGCGCAACGTGATCGACGAACAGGTGCGCGACGCGCGGAGCACGCTTCCGGTGTCGGCGCGCCGGACCACGCTGCCACGCCACAAGGCGGGCGACGTCTCGGCGCTCGCGTCGATGAAGATCGACACCGTGCTCGTGCGCGGGGGCTCGCGCGCGGTCGGCCGGACGCTGGTCGAGCTCGAGCTGCGGCGCCGCACGGGCGCGCTGGCGTTCGCCATCCGCCGCGGGGGATCGCTGTGCGAGCCGCCGGAGATGGAGGGCCCGCTGTGCCGCGACGACGTCGTGTTCGTGGTCGGCACGAGCGAGGCCGTCGCCGAGGCTGCGACGTACCTCGATGCGCGCGACCGAGATCGGGGCGCGGCGCCCGATCCCACACCGCCGTAGCGGGCGCGGCGCCGGCCGCGGTATACGAGGCGTCGCACATGAGCGCGCCGCAGCACCTCGCGCCGGGGACGATCGTCGGTGGACGCTACCGCGTCGTGGCGCCGCTCGGCGCGGGCACGATGGGCTGCGTGCACCGCGCGGTCCGCGTGAGCGACGGCAAGCCGGTCGCGCTGAAGATCATCCCGGCGGGTGAGAGCTCGCCCCAGCTCGTGCGCCGGCTCGAGCGAGAGGCCAAGGCGCTCGGTGCGCTCGCGCATCGCCACGCGCTCGCGGCGCTCGATCTCGGCGAGGACGCGCTCGGGACCTTCCTCGTGACCGAGCTCGTCCCGGGCGCGTCGCTCGAGTCGATGCTGCGCGCCCAGCGGCTCGCACCGGAGCTGGCCCTCGCGATCGCCGATCAGATCCTGTCGGCGCTCGCGCACGCGCACGCGCTCGGCATCCTGCATCGCGACGTGAAGCCCGAGAACGTCGTGGTCGCGATGCTGCCCGACGGAACGCCGCACGCGCGCCTGCTCGACTTCGGCCTCGCCAAGTTCCACGACCGCGAGGCCTGGGGCGTGCAGTCCATGCTGACGTCGCAGGGCGCGTTCGTCGGCACGCCCGCGTACCTCGCGCCCGAGCAGGTGTTCGGCCCGAGCGTCGACGAGCGGAGCGACGTGTACTCGGCGGGCGTGGTGCTCTTCGAGCTGCTGACGGGGAGCTGGCCCTTCGTCGCCGAAGAGATCGTCGACGTGCTGCGCGCGCACGCGCTCGAGCCGGTGCCGACGCTCGCCGGGACGCGGCCCGAGCTCGAGTTCTGCGCCGAGCTCGAGGCGCTGGTCGCGCGTGCGCTCGCGAAGAAGCCGCGCGAGCGGTTCGTCGACGCCGGCGACATGCGGGTCGCGCTCTCCGCGCTGCCTCGGCCCGCGGCGTGGCCTTCGCG
>JALYRN010000144.1 GCA_030855295.1 Myxococcota bacterium
CGTCAGGGTCATCGCGTAGAGGGAGCCCGAGAAGACGAGGATGCCGAGCGCGAAGCAGACGCCGGCGACGCGCGCGCCCATGCCGCTGCCGCGCGACGCGAGCCAGGCGGTGAAGGCGATCGCGAGCGCGTGCACGAGGTGGTAGCGCGCGGCGGTCTCCCACCACTCGGCGCGGCGCGCGCCGTCCTCGAGCGCCGCCAGGAAATTGCGGAGACCGTGCGCGCCGAACGCGCCGAGGCCGACGCCGAGGAAGCCGAGCACGCCCGCGAGCACGACGAGGAGTCGATCCATCTTCGGTTCTTAGCGCGGGCGCGCCGATTTTCGGACCGGGCTCGAGTCGTCGTCTGCGAGGAGCGCTCAGCGTGGATCGAGCGCGATGCCGGCGTAGACGTCGTCGACCGCGATCTCGCGTTCCAGGCAGGCCGCACGGAGGTGCTCGCCGGGACGGACGTCGCGCTCGGACCAGCCGTCCTCTGCGCGCTCGACGAGCGTGATCCTCGCCTCGCGGTGCGAGATGAAGAGCACCGCGCGCAGCGACGCGATCTGCTTGTAGTGACTGAGCTTCTCACCGCGATCGTAGTCCTCGGTCGAGCGGCTCGTGACCTCGACCAGGATCGTCGGGTTCGTCAGCGCGTGGGCGTCGCGCGCCGACGGGATCGGCGGCCCGCACGCGATCGAGACGTCGGGGAAGGTCGCGAGGCCGGTCGGCTCCACGCGGACCTTGAGGTCCGAGGAATACACCGTGCACCCTGGCGGCAGCGCGGCGCCGAGAACGCGGATCGCCGCCGCCGCGAGCGCGGCGTGCGCGATCGTGCCGCCCGCCATCGCGTAGATGACCCCGTCGCAGTACTCCAGCTTGATCGAGCTCTCGGCGAGCAGCGCGAGGTAGTCCTCGTAGCTGTAGTGGAGCCGCCTCGCGGTCGACACTGGGTACTCGTACCACGCTGCCTCGTTCGAGTCGCGTCCGACCCCTGGTCCTCGAGGGAATCCCGGAGTCCCGTCGGCTTCGCAGCCGCCGAAGTCCCTCACGTTGCGGAGGCGACCACGCCACGCGGCGGCAGGCGCCCGCGCTTGCGATCTTCGGCTCGAAATGCGAGGAAACACGGCGATGACGCGCCCTCTTCGCAATGCGCTGCTCGCGCTCGCGCTCTCGGCCTGCGGCGGCGGCGCGACCACGACGACCACGACCACCACGACGACCACGCCGGCGGCGCGCGCGGGCGAGACGAGCACCACGACGATGAGCCCGCTCCAGGAGCTGAACGCACGCGCGCGCGAGGCGGGCGCGGTGACCGAGACGCTGCACGGCGTCGCGGTCGAGGATCCCTATCGCGCGCTCGAGTCGGAGTCGGCGATCACGACCGAGTGGATCGAGACGCAGAGCGCGCGCTCGCGAGAGGCGCTGAGCGCGTGGACGCGGCCCCGGATGGCGGAGCAGATCCGCGCCGTGCTCGAGATCGGCACGATCGGCGGGGGCGCGGTCGCGGGCGACGTCGCGATCTACTCGCGCCGCGATCCCGGTCGCGAGCAGCCCGCGCTCTATGTGCATCCGGTGCGCGGATCGCGCGCGGCCGGGGAGCCGCGGATCCTCGTCGATCCACAGACCTACGGCGAGCGCGCGGCGCTCGACTGGTACGAGCTCTCGCCGAGCGGGCGCCTGCTCGCGTTCGGCATCTCGGAGAACGGCGACGAGCGCAGCACGCTGCGCGTGATCGAGGTCGCCACCGGACGGATGCTCCCCGACACGATCGCGCACGCGAAGTGGTCGAGCATCGCGTGGCTGCAGTCGGAGGAAGGCTTCTACTACCGGCGCTACCCGCGCGAGGGCGAGCCCGACTTCGATCCGGCGCAGCAGGACAGCTATCACATGCGGCTGTTCTTCCATCGCCTGGGGACCGATCCCGCGAGCGACGTGCTGGTGTTCTCGCCGCCGGAGCCGACCGACTTCCCGAGCGCGAGCGTCAGCGACGACGACCGCTGGGTGGTGATCAACAACTCGCGCGGGTGGTCGCAGTCGGACGTGTTCCTGCTCGATCGCGGGCGGCAGGCGCGCGCGCGCGTGGTCGCGCCCGACGAGCAACATCCGCTGACCACCATCGTCGCCGGGCTCGACAACCTCACCTGGGCGCGCGTGCACCGCGGCCGCATGTACCTCACGACCAACCTCGACGCGCCGCGCTATCGGATCGCGACTGTCGATCCCTCGCAGGCGGCGGACCGCAGCGCGTGGGTGGATCTGATCCCCGAGGGGCCGAACGCGATCGAGGCCTGGACGATCGCGGGCGATCGCATCGCGGTGCACGTGATCGACGACATCCGCTCGCGCGTGCTGGTGCACCGGCTCGACGGGCGCGCCGACGGAGAGCTCGAGCTGCCGGGGCGCGGCGAGATCGCCAGCTTCGACGGCGATCCCGAGACCGGCAGGCTCCTCGTCGGGTTCTCGAGCTTCGTGCACGCGCCCGCGATGCACCTGTGGACGGCGCGCGATCGCCAGCTGACGCAGCTCGCCGCCGTCGAGAGCCCGGTCGATCTGTCGCAGTACGAGCTCACGCAGGAGCGCGTGCCCTCGCGCGATGGCACGCCGATCAACGTGCACCTGCTGCATCGCCGCGGCCTGGCGCGCGACGGATCGAATCCCGTGCTGCTGACCGGGTACGGCGGGTTCAACGTGTCGCTGCTGCCGGGCTTCCAGCGCAACCCGCTCTACTGGGTCGATCGCGGCGGCGTGTTCGCGGTCGCGAACCTGCGCGGCGGCGGCGAGCTCGGCGAGGCGTGGCATCGCGCCGGCAACCTCGGGCAGAAGGAGCACGTCTTCGAGGACATGGAGGCGGTGATCCGCTGGCTGTCTTCGTCGGGGATCTCGCGGCCGGAGCGCATCGCGATCACCGGCGGCTCGAACGGCGGCCTCCTGATGGGCGCGATGATCACGCGCGCACCCGACGCGTTCGCGGCGGCGGCCTCGTACGTCGGTCTCTACGACATGGTCCGCTATCACCTCTTCCCGCCGGCCGAGCTGTGGATCAGCGAGTACGGCTCGAGCGAGGACGCGACGCAGCTCGGCTGGCTGCACGGCTACTCGCCGTACCACCGCGTGCGCGCGGGCACGCGCTTGCCGCAGATCCTGATCGAGACCGCCGATCACGACACCCGCGTGCACTGGGGCCACTCGACGAAGTTCGCGGCGCGGCTGCAGGAGGCGAGCGGCGAGGCCGATCCGTCGATCTGGTTCTATCGCGAGCAGCTCGTCGGGCACGGCGCGGGCACGCGCCTCTCGGATCTCGTCCGCCGCTACGTGCGGATGTACGCGTTCGTCGAGCACGCGCTCGGGCTTCCGCCGCCTGCGGAATCCTGAATTTCCATTTCGCGTCGAGAGCGCGGCGGGTACCATGAATCCACGTACGGTGGGGCGCGAGGACGAAGACACGGGCGAGGCGACGGTGATGGGGGAGCGCGCGCTCCTCAGCGAGCCGAAGCTTCAGCGCGACCGCGCGTACCTCGTCGTGATCGCGGGGCACAACGTCGGGGAGATGTATCCACTCGCCGGCGGGCTCGTGATCGGCCGCGGCGCGGACGTCGAGGTCCGCGTGATGGACGACGAGATCTCGCGCCGCCACGCGCGCGTCGCGGTGAAGGGGAAAGACGTCTGGGTCGAGGATCTCGGCTCGAAGAACGGCACCTTCGTGAACGGTGCCCAGATCCGGCGAGAGCTCGTGCGCGACGGCGACAAGATCCAGGTCGGCGCGTCGACGGTGTTCCGCTTCTCGGTCCAGGACGAGCTCGAGGAGAGCTTCCAGCGGCAGATGTTCGAGTCGGCGCTGCGCGATCCGCTCACGCGCGTCTACAACCGCAAGTACCTGCTCGATCGCGCGACCAGCGAGATCGCGTACTCGGTGCGTCACTCGACGCCGCTCTCGCTGCTGATCTTCGACATCGACCACTTCAAGAAGGTCAACGACACGCACGGACACCCCGCGGGCGACACGGTCCTGGTGGAGCTCGCGCGGCACGTGCTGCGCGTCATCCGCACCGAGGACGTCTTCGCGCGGCACGGCGGCGAGGAGTTCGCGGTGCTCTCGCGCGGCATCGGGCTCGAGGGAGCGATCCGCTTCGGCGAGCGGCTGCGAAGCGCGGTCGAGGGCTATCCGTTCGCGCACGAGGGGATTCGGCTCTCGGTGACGGTCAGCATCGGCATCAGCGCGATGCCGTCGCCCGGCATCGATCGCGTCGAAGAGCTGGTCGCCCGCGCCGACCGCGCGCTCTACGACGCCAAAGAATCCGGCCGCAACCGCGTCTGCGCCGCGCCAGTCTAGCTCTCCGGAAGGGGTCATGGATGACCCCTTCCCCCCGTCCGGCGAAGCCGGCCCGGGGCCCCCCAACCCTGAACACTGCGCGCGGGGCCCCAGCCCCGCTTGCTTCTGGCTGGCGGGCCCGCCCATGGACGACGCGCGCCCGTCGCTTGACGACCTCCGCCCGTCGTGGGATTCCATCCGTCCATCCGGATGCATCGATGGACCTCGGATCCGCGACCAACCTCCTGAGCCTGCTCGGGGACCCTACGCGGGTGCGCCTCGTGGCGCTCCTCGCGCGCGAGGAGCTCTCGGTCGCGGAGCTGGTCGAGGCGATCGGCGTCGCGCAGTCGCGGGTGTCGACGCACCTCGGCCGGCTGCGCGAGGGCGGTCTGGTGCGCGATCGCAAGGAGGGCACCTCGGCGTTCTACTCGCTTGCCGAGTCGGCGATGCCGGAGCCCGCGCGGAAGGTGCTCGAGCTCGTCCGCGGCGAGGTGAAGGACGCGACGCTCGACGCCGACGCGCGCCGCGCCGCGGCGATCGTGAAGCGCCGGCGCACCGGGCTCGGCTGGCCCGAGTCGGTCGCGGGCTCGATGGAGCGTCACTACTCGCCGGGGCGGACCTGGGAGTCGATGACCCGCGGCATCCTCGGCCTCGTGAGCGCGGGCGACGTGCTCGATGTCGGGTGCGGCGACGGAACGGTCGCGGCGCTGATCGCGGCGCGCTCGCGGAGCGTGACCTGCCTCGATCGCTCGCTGCGCATGCTCGAGGCGGCGAAGGAGCGCCTCGCCGGCGCGCCGAACGTTCGCTTCGAGAGCGGCGATCTGCACGCGCTGCCGATGGCCGACGAGAGCTTCGACGTCGTGCTGCTGTTCCACGTGCTGACGTGCGCGGACGATCCTGCGCGCGCGCTCGCCGAGGCCGCGCGGGTGCTGCGCCCGGGCGGGAGCGTCGCGGTGCTCGCGCTCGATCACCACGACGCCGCCGAGCTCACGGGCTCGTACGGCCACGTCCACCCCGGGTTCCGTCCCCGGAAGCTGGGGTCGATGCTGGCGGCCGCGGGGCTCATGGTCGAGCACTGCGAGGTCACGTCGCGCGAGCGGCGCGAGCCCTTCTTCCAGGTCGTCAGCGCCTCCGCGCGCAAGCCCGGCGCGCCTGCGTCGCGGTCCTCTTCCTCTCGAGCCCCGTCCTCCCGACGGCAGCCTTCTTCTCGGAGCCAGTCACGATGAGCGAGCCCTTCGTCACCCCCGCAATCGCTGCCCTCCTGCGCGAGCGCATCGCCCTCCTCGACGGCGCGATGGGCACCATGATCCAGAAGCACTCGCTGACGGAGGCCGACTACCGCGGCAAGCGCTTCGCGGACTCGAAGATCGATCTCAAGGGCAACAACGATCTGCTCTGCTTGACGCGCCCGGACCTGATCCGGCAGCTCCACTCGGAGTACTTCGAGGCGGGCAGCGACATCGTCGAGACCAACACGTTCTCGTCGACGGCGATCGCGCAGTCCGACTACTCGCTCGAGTCGCTCGCCTACGAGCTGAACGTGCGCAGCGCCGAGCTCGCGCTCGAGGCGGCGGCCGAGTGGACGAAGAAGACGCCCGATCGGCCGCGCTACGTCGCGGGCGCGATCGGCCCGATGAACCGCACGCTCTCGCTCTCGCCCGACGTCAACGATCCCGGCTTCCGCGCGGTGAATTTCGATCAGGTGAGGAGCGCGTACGCCGAGCAGGTGCGCGGCCTGATCGACGGCGGCGTGCAGCTGCTCCTGGTCGAGACGATCTTCGACACGCTCAACGCCAAGGCGGCGCTCGTCGCGATCGAGGAGGTCTTCGAAGAGAAGAAGGTGCGCCTTCCCGTGATGATCTCGGTGACGATCACCGATCGCAGCGGGCGCACGCTGAGCGGGCAGACGGTCGACGCGTTCTGGGCGTCGGTCGAGCACGCGCGGCCGATGAGCGTCGGCATCAACTGCGCGCTCGGCGCGACCGAGATGCGTCCCTTCCTCGCGGAGCTGGCGCGCGTCGCGCCGACGCGGATCAGCTGCTACCCGAACGCCGGCCTGCCGAACGCGTTCGGGGGCTACGACGAGTCGCCGGATACGACCGCGCGCCTGGTCGCGGAGTTCGCGGAGGCGGGCTTCGTGAACATGGTCGGCGGCTGCTGCGGCACGACGCCCGATCACATCCGCCGGATCGCCGAGCGCGTCGCGAAGGTGCCGCCGCGCACGCCGCCCGCGGACGTGAAGCTGACGCACTTCTCGGGGCTCGAGGTCTACACGATCCGGCCGGACTCAAACTTCACGATGATCGGTGAGCGCACGAACATCACCGGCTCGAAGAAGTTCATGAACCTGATCAAGGCGAACGACTACGGCGCCGCGCTGGCGGTCGCGCTCGATCAGGTGCGCGGCGGCGCGAACATCCTCGACGTCAACATGGACGAGGGGATGATCGACGGCGTCGCGGCGATGACGAAGTTCCTCAACCTCGTCGCGGCCGAGCCGGAGATCTCGCGGCTGCCGATCATGATCGACTCGTCGAAGTTCGACGTGATCGAGGCCGGCCTCAAGTGCGTGCAGGGCAAGTCGGTCGTGAACTCGATCTCGCTCAAGGAGGGCGAGGACAAGTTCCGCGAGCAGGCGCTGGTGTGTCGACGCTACGGCGCGGGCGTCGTCGTGATGGGCTTCGACGAGAACGGGCAGGCGGAGACCGCGGACCATCGCGTCCAGATCGCGAAGCGCGCGTACAAGATCCTGGTCGAGGAGATCGGCTTCGCGCCCGAGGACGTGATCTTCGATCCCAACGTGTTCGCGGTCGCGACCGGCATCGAGGCCCACAACCGGTACGCGATCGAGTTCATCGAGGCGGTGAAGCGCATCAAGGTCGAGTGCCCCGGCGCCAAGACCTCGGGCGGCATCTCGAACCTCAGCTTCTCGTTCCGCGGGAACGATCACGTGCGCGAGGCGATGCACGCGGTCTTCCTCTATCACGCGACCCGCGCCGGCCTCGACATGGGGATCGTCAACGCGGGGCAGCTCGCGGTCTACGACGACATCGACAAGGAGCTGCTCGAGCACGTCGAGGACGTGCTCTTCGATCGCCGTCCCGACGCGACCGAGCGGCTGGTCGAGCTCGCCGAGCGCGTGAAGGGCGGCGGCAAGAAGCGCGAGGTCGATCTCGCGTGGCGCGAGTGGCCGGTCGAGAAGCGGCTCTCGCACGCGCTCGTGCACGGCATCGACGACTACATCGAGGCCGACACCGAGGAGGCGCGCCAGAAGTACGCGCGGCCGCTCGAGGTGATCGAGGGGCCGCTGATGGCGGGCATGAGCGTGGTCGGGGACCTCTTCGGCGAGGGCAAGATGTTCCTGCCCCAGGTCGTGAAGAGCGCGCGCGCGATGAAGAAGTCGGTCGCGTACCTCACGCCCTTCATGGAGGA
This sequence comes from Myxococcota bacterium, assembly GCA_030855295.1. Taxonomy (GTDB): domain Bacteria; phylum Myxococcota_A; class Polyangia; order Polyangiales; family Sandaracinaceae; genus Sandaracinus. Next base: position 7,722 of record JALYRN010000144.1, read on the forward strand.
GGAGAAGCGCCTCGCGGGCACGACCGGGCGCGGCAACGGCAAGATCCTGCTCGCCACCGTGAAGGGCGACGTGCACGACATCGGCAAGAACATCGTCGGCGTCGTGCTCGGCTGCAACAACTACGACGTCGTCGATCTCGGCGTGATGGTGTCGGCCGATCGCATCCTCGACGCCGCCGAGAAGGAGGACGTCGACATCGTCGGCCTCAGCGGCCTCATCACGCCGTCGCTCGACGAGATGGTGCACGTCGCGAGCGAGATGAAGCGGCGCGGCATGAACAAGCCGCTGCTGATCGGCGGCGCGACGACGAGCCGCCAGCACACCGCGGTGAAGGTGGCGCCGCAGTACGCGCAGCCGGTGGTGCACGTGCTCGACGCGTCGCGCGCCGTCAACGTCGTCAGCGCGCTGCTCGCGCCCGAGCAGAAGCCGGTGTTCGTGCAGAAGAACTCGGACGAGCAGGACCGCACGCGCGCCGCGTTCGCGAGCGGGCCGCAGAAGCCGCTGGTGCCGTACGCCGATGCGAACCGGCGGCGCACGCCGATCGAGTGGAAGCGTGAGGACGTCGCGGTGCCGTCGTTCGTCGGGCGGCGCGTGATCGACGATCAGCCGCTCGCCGAGCTCGTCCCGTACATCGACTGGACGTTCTTCTTCACGGCGTGGGAGCTCAACGGGCGCTATCCCGAGATCCTCGAGCACCCGAAGTACGGTGCGGCGGCGCGCGAGCTGCACGAGGCGGGGACGACGCTGCTGCAGAAGCTGATCGACGAGCGACGCCTCCGCGCCCGCGCGGTGTACGGCGTGTGGCCGGCGAACGCCGACGGGAACGATCTCGTGCTCTTCACCGACGAGAGCCGCAAGGTCGAGCTCCTGCGCTTCCCGATGCTCCGGCAGCAGCGTGATCAGGAGGGCGAGCCGCAGCGCTCGCTCGCCGACTTCGTCGCGCCGATCGAGAGCGGCCTGGCCGACCACGTCGGCGCGTTCGCGGTGACCGCGGGCATCGGCGCCGAGGAGATCGTCGCGCGCTTCAAGAAGGAGCACGACGACTACTCCGCGATCATGACGCAGGCGCTCGCGGATCGGCTCGCCGAGGCGTTCGCCGAGATGCTGCACGCGCGCACGCGCCGCGAGTGGGGCCACGGCGAGGCGACGCCGCTGACGCGCGAGCAGATGGTGCGCGAGGACTACCGCGGCATCCGCCCGGCGTTCGGCTATCCGGCGTGCCCCGACCACACCGAGAAGGGCAAGCTCTTCGACCTGCTCGGCGCGCGCGACGTCGGCATCGCGCTCACCGAGCACTACGCGATGACGCCCGCCGCGAGCGTCAGCGGGATCTATCTGGCGCACCCCGAGGCGCGCTATTTCTCGGTCGGCAAGATCGACCGCGCGCAGGTCGAGGACTACGCGCGACGCAAGTCGATGACGGTCGCCGAGGTCGAGCGCTGGCTCGCCCCCCAGCTCGGCTACGAGCCCAAGCGCTGATCCTCAGGGCTCCGGTCGATCACCGCTGGTGGTAGTGATCGGCCTGGGCGCGGGTCATGCGTTCGACCGCGCGCACCGACGCGGTCGCGCCCTTGTCCGCCAGCTCGACGCCCTCGTGCGCGTCGTGTCGGCCGAGCTCGTCCTCGGGCGCGCGCGGCAGCACGCGGTTCGCGAGGCTCAGGAGGCGCAGCGTCATCCCCGGCCAGAGCTGGTGCGCGCCCACCGCGAGCTTCGCCGGCCAGCCGATCACCACGTGCGCCTCGCGGCGCACGATCGCGCGCACGATGCGGCGCGCGGCGCGATCGGGATCGACCGCCAGCCACGAGCTCGCGCTGATCCCGAACCACGAGTACTCGGCCTCGGAGCGCCCCGCGAAGCGCGCGTGCAGGTGCGAGCCGGTGCGCATCAGCCACGGCCCGGAGCGTTCGCAGCTGCGCGCGCCGTCTCGCCCGCACGATCCCGGCCGCGCCCGCGACCCCGAGCCCGAGCGCCAGCGCGCCACCGGCGCGGAGCCCAGACGAGCTCCCGATTCGACTCCTCGTTCGCTGCAGCATGCCGCGCGCTCGTGCAGACCGAGTGCCAGCCCTCGTTTCCGGACGACGCCGCGGACGGCGCGTCGCATCCGGTCACATGCGGCCCGTCACCGGCGCGCACGCGGGTCGACTTTCCCCGGGGCGCGGCGTGCCCTAGGTTTCTGGTGCGATGGACTGGCAGACCGTGGTCGTGATCGGGATCGAGCTCGCGGCGGTGCTGTTCCTGGTGCAGCGGCTCGTGATCGGCCGCCGACCTCGGGCTCCCCGCGCCCTGCAGACGCCCGACGTGCCCACCTCCGCGCTGCTGCGCAAGCGGCGCTGATGAAGTCCGGCCGTCAGCGCGATCGGAGGTAGGCGATCACCTGCGTGCGCTCGTCGGCGGAGAGGTCCATCCCGAAGCGATGGCCGTGCTCCTCGCGCGCCGGATCGAGCAGCGCGTCGAGCGAGGGGATCACGCCGTGATGGAGGTACGGCGCGGCGTCGGCGACGCGCAGGAGGGGCGCGGGGCGATAGCCGCCGGTGCCGCGCGCATCGCCGAGCGCGAGCTCGGGATCGGTGCCGACCTCGGCGGCGTCGACCAGCTCCCCGCTCCCGATCGCGCTCGAGTGACACCGCCCGCACGCGTTCGCGAAGATCGCGGCGCCGCGCTCGCGATCGCGCGGCGCACCCTCGAACGCGCGCGCCGGCGGCGGCTCGAGCGAGTAGAGGTAGAGCGACAGCGCCCACATCAGCTCGCGCGGCGGGCGTGTGCGGTGGTGGTTCGCCTGCACGTACTGGGTCTCCTGGCGGATCGCGAGCGCGAGCGGCGACTCGTGGCGCAGCGTGCCGGCCTGTGTGAGCAGGCGCTGATGGCGCAGGCCCCAGAGGTCGGGGATCGCGATCGGCGTGTCGGCGACGTCCTCGATGACGTCCGCGCGGCCCGGCCCCCAGCTCTCCCAGCGCGCGCGCGAGCGCGGATCGATGTCGCCGCCGCGCGACTCGTAGAACCCGATGCGCACGTGGCCGTAGTCGAGCGT
>JALYRN010000919.1 GCA_030855295.1 Myxococcota bacterium
GTTGTCGCTGTCGAGCGCGCACTCGTCGACGTCGCCGCAGGTGACGCCGTCGCCCGTGTAACCCGTGTCGCACGCGCAGGTGAACGAGCCCGTGGTGTTGGTGCACGCCGCGTTCGCCGAGCAGTTGTCGCTGTCGAGCGCGCACTCGTCGACGTCGCCGCAGGTGACGCCGTCGCCCGTGTAACCCGTGTCGCACGCGCAGGTGAACGAGCCGGTCGTGTTGGTGCACGCCGCGTTCGCCGAGCAGTTGTCGCTGTCGAGCGCGCACTCGTCGACGTCGGCGCACGTCATTCCGTCGCCGGTGTAGCCGGGATCGCAGCCGCACGTGAACGATCCCGCCGTGTTCGTGCACGTCGCGGCCGACGCGCACGTGTCGGTGCCCACAGCGCACTCGTCGATGTCCGCGCAGGTCGCGCCGTCGCCCGCGTAGCCCGCGTTGCACGCGCACGTGAACGCCCCCGCGGTGTTCGCGCAGGTCGCGTTCGCGTCGCAGGTGTCGGTCCCGTCGGTGCACTCGTCGACGTCCGCGCAGCTCGCGCCGTCGCCCGCGTAGCCCGCGTTGCACGCGCACGTGAACGCCCCGTCGGTGTTCGCGCATGTCGCGTTCGCGTCGCAGGTGTCGGTCCCGTCGGTGCACTCGTCGACGTCGGCGCAGGTGCGTCCGTCACCGGCGTAGCCGCCGTTGCAGAGGCACTCGAACGAACCGTCGGCCGTCTCGCTGCAGGTCGCGGTGGTCGCGCACGCGTCGCACTCGGTGCCGGTGCATCCCGGGCCGCGGCCGAAGCCGTCGCCGTCGGGGTCGATGCAGTACGTCACCGGTGTGCAGCGTCCCTCGAAGCACGCGAGCGAGTCGCCCGGGCAGACCGTCTCGCAGCTCTCGGTGCAGATCGAGGTCTCGCCGAACGCCTCGCACATGCCCGACGCGCACTCGTCGGCGGCGGTGCAGGCCTCGCCCGTCGCGATGCGCGGCGTGCAGACGAGCTCGACGCAGCGACCCGATGCGCAGTCCGCGGGGTCGGCGCACGCGTCGCCGTCGGCGCACGGATCGCACGTCGCGCCGCCGCAGTCGACGTCGGTCTCGTCGCCGTTCGCGACCTCGTCGTCGCAGGTCGGGTCGGCGCAGCGGCCGCTCTCGTCACAGACGCCGCTCGCGCAGTCGTCGGCAGTCGTGCACTCGACCGCCGCGTCCATGTCGGTGCGCGCGTCGAAGATGCCGGAGTCGCGGACCCCGCTGTCGCTCGAGCCGGGGCCGTCGTCCGGATGACCTCCGTCACCGTCCGCGGACCCTCCACCACAACCAACCACAGATATCGCGATGGCGAGCAGCGCCATGGCACGGAACGACGAGCTTCGATTCACAGGTGGACCTCCCCGAGTTGCACCATGATCGAAATATTCCGGAAAAATTGCAACGACGTTTTCGGAGCACTTGGTGAGTCCTAGAATTCGGGCTCTTTCCACTCCGTCGGCGCGGGTGCGTCGGGGTTCGCGTAGGATCGCGCGCCGGCGAGAGGGGCTCGGCGATGTTGGTGATCGACGGATCGAGCGGAGAGGGCGGCGGGCAGATCCTGCGGAGCGCGCTGGCGCTCGCGATGGTCACGCGGAGACCGTTTCGCATCGAGCGCATCCGCGCGGGGCGCGACAAGCCAGGGCTGCTCCGGCAGCACCTCGTCGCGGTGCGCGCCGCGGGGACGATCTGCAACGCCGAGGTGGTGGGGGATCAGCTCGGCTCGACCGCGCTCTCGTTCCGGCCGCGCGCGATCCGGGGCGGGGAGCACCGCTTCGTGATCGAGGGCGCGGGCAGCACGACGCTCGTGCTGCAGACGATCGCGCCCGCCTTGCTGCGCGCGGCCGAGCCGAGCGTGGTCACGATCGAGGGCGGCACGCACAACCCGGCGGCGCCGCCGTTCGACTTCCTCGCGCGCTGCTGGGCCCCGGCGATGGCGCAGATGGGCGTGTCGATCGAGCTCTCGCTCGAGCGCCCGGGGTTCGCGCCCAAGGGCGGCGGCGCGCTCGTCGCACGCGTGACGCCGGGGGAGCTCGCGCGCTTCGAGCGTGAGGAGCGCGGCCGGGAGCGAGCGCGGCGCGCCGTCGCGATCACCGCGGGGCTGCCCGATGCGATCGCCGATCGAGAGCTGAGGGCGGCGCGGGCGCGCCTGGGCCTCTCGCGCGATCAGCTGCAACAGCAGGTGTTCGACGCGTCGCTCGGGCCGGGCAACGTGTTCTTCGTCGAGCTCGAGCACGAGCACGGCGCGAGCATGTTCGCGTCGTTCGGGCAGCGCGCGGCCCGCGCCGAGCACGTCGCAGAGATGGCGATCTCGCGCGCGCTCGCGTTCTCCGAGAGCGACGGCGCCATCGAGGAGCACCTCGCGGATCAGCTCCTCTTGCCGATGGCGATCGGCAAGGGCGGCGTGTTCACGACCACCGAGCCGACGTCGCACGCGCAGAGCCAGGCCGAGTTGCTGCGGCGCTTCCTCGACGTCGATGTCGACGTGACGACCTCGGACGAGCGCACGTACCGAGTGGCGCTGCGGGGGGCCGACCTGTGACGGAGAGAGCGCCGATGAAGCGAGCGATCGGGATCGTGGGCGTGGGACAGCTCGGAGGGATCTTCGGGCAAGGGCTGTTGCGGCAGGGACGGCCGGTGCTGCCGATCCTGCGGGGCGAGTCGATCGCCGCGCTCGAGGCGCACGACCCCGAGCTCGTGCTGATCGCGGTCGGCGAGAGCGATCTGGCGCCGACGCTCGCGGCGGTGCCGGCGTCGCTGCGGGGGCGGCTCGCGCTGGTGCAGAACGAGCTGCTGCCGCCGGACTGGGAGGCGCACGGGATCGTCGATCCGACCGTCGCGGTGGTGTGGTTCGAGAAGAAGCGCGGGCGCGCTGCACACGTCGTGCGGACGACGCGCGTCGGCGGGCCGAACGCCGAGCTGCTCGCCCGTGCGCTGGAATCCGTCGAGCTGCCGGCGCGGCGCGTCGAGGCGCGCGACCTCGCGTTCGAGCTCGTCCGCAAGAACGTCTACATCGTGGTCTCGAACGTCGCGGGGCTCGCGGTCGGCGGCACCACCGGGGAGCTCTGCGCGCAGCACCGCGGGCTCGCGACCTCGATCGCCGAGGACGTGATCGCGATCGAGCAGGCGCGGCTCGGCGTCGAGCTGCCGCGCGAGTCGCTCGTCGAGTGCGCGTTCCTCGACTTCGCGAAAGATCCCGCGCACGCGACGATGGGCCGGAGCGCGCCCGATCGGCTGGCGCGCGCGATCGCCCGCGCCGATCGCGCCGGGCTCGCGGCGCCGGC
>JALYRN010000920.1 GCA_030855295.1 Myxococcota bacterium
CCGGTGAGCGCACCCAGCGTGCTCGCCTCGAGGTGCACGTCGACGCCGCGCGCCGCGAGCCGCTCGCCGAGCGCCGCCACCTGCCGCGAGACCTGGCCGCGTGCCGGACCGCCGAGCACGTCGCGTCGCTCGATCGCGGTCTCGTCGCGGATCGCGTCGAAGATCGTCTCGTCGAACGAGGGATGCTCGCTCCGGTACTCGGCGAGCGTCAGCTCGGGCAGCGTCTTGTCGGCGTCGAGGCAGCGCTTCACGAGCCTGCCCGCGACGTGGTGCGCCTCGCGGAACGGCACGCCGTGGGCCGCGAGCCAGTCGGCGAGCTCGGTCGCGGTCGCGAACCCCTCGACGAGCGCGCTCTTCATGCGCTCGGCGCGGAAGCGCGCGGTCGCGAGCGCGCCCGCGAGCACGTCGAGGCAGTCGCCGATCGTGTCGAATGCGTCGAACGCCGGACCCTTGTCCTCCTGCATGTCGCGGTTGTACGCGAGCGGCAGCCCCTTCATCAGCACGAGCAGCGTCACGAGATCGCCGATCACGCGCCCCGACTTGCCGCGCACCAGCTCGGCCATGTCGGGGTTCTTCTTCTGCGGCATGATCGAGCTGCCGGTCGTGAAGCGATCGCTCATCTCGACGAACGCGAACTCCTGCGAGCTCCAGAGCACGAGCTCCTCCGCGATGCGCGACAGGTGCACCGCGCAGATCGAGAGCGCCGAGAGCGACTCGAGCAGGAAGTCGCGATCGGACACCGCGTCGATCGAGTTGCGCATCGGGCGATCGAACCCGAGCTCGCGCGCAGTGTGCTCGCGATCGAGCGGGAACGTCGTGCCGGCGAGCGCCGCCGCGCCGAGCGGGCACTCGTTCATCCGGCGCGCCGCGTCCTCGAGGCGGCCGCGATCGCGCTCGAGCATCTCGCACCACGCCAGCAGGTGATGCCCGAGCCGCACCGGCTGCGCGCGCTGCAGGTGCGTGTAGCCCGGCATCGCCACGCCGATCGTGCCGCTCGCGCGCACCGCGAGCACCGCGAGCAGCCGATCGATCTTCGCCGCGGTCCGCTCGCACGCGCCGCGGGTCCAGAGGCGCATGTCGGTCGCGACCTGATCGTTGCGGCTGCGCGCCGTGTGCAGGCGTCCGCCCGCCTCCCCGATGCGCTCCGTCAGCAGCGCCTCGACGTTCATGTGGACGTCCTCGCGATCGGCGCGCCACGTCATCTCGCCGCGCTCGATCTCGCCCCCGATGCGGCGCAGCCCGTCCTCGATCTTCGCCGCGTCGGCGTCGCTGACGATGCCCTGCTTGGCGAGCATCCGGACGTGCGCGATCGAGCCGCGCACGTCCTCGGGCCCGAGCCGCTGATCGACGTCGACGCTCGCGTTCACACGCGCCGCGACCCCATCGAGCTCCTCCTCGAAGCGACCACCCCAGGCCTTGTCCGACATCGCGCGCTACCCCTGCTCGCGACTCGAAAGCCGCGAGGCGCCGAGGATTCGGCATCGTGCCCCTCGGTTCAACCCGATCCCCGCCGGTCACGGGTGGTCGCTCCGCCATTCTGCTCGAAACCTCGCACGGCGGTTTGACGCGCGCTGCCCACGGGGGAGATCTTGCACGTGATGCAGGATCTCCCCGGCGGATGTCGCGCGGACGCCCGATTCGAGCTGGTGGTCCGATGACGAGCACGACGCAGCGTATGGAGGCGATGATCCGATCTGACCGAACCTTCGTGTCGTGCGCCCTGTTCGCCCTCGTGCTCGCGGGGTGCGCCGACAGCAGGACCCGGGAGACGCCAGACGCCGGCGATCCCTACGAGGATCTGGCCCGCTGCGGCACCGAGGGCGGGTACTACCGTACCCTCGAGAGGATCGAGCGCGAGCTCACTCCGGGATGCGAGCGGCTCGTGGGCGACGTGGATCTCGTCTACGCCAGGATCACGGACCTCGGTCCCTCGAGGGGCTCCGGGTGATCGAGGGCAAGCTGGTCTTCATGTCGAATCCGATCACGACGCTCGAACAGCTCGACCGGCTGGAGCGCGTCGGAGGCGACCTGCAAATCCGCAACATGCCGCTGTCGTCGCTCCACGGTCTCGAGCACCTCCGCGAGGTCGGAGGCGGGATCAGTGTGTACTCGATGCCCGACATCCGAGATCCGCGGGCTCGAGCATGCGGCGCGACGGGCGTGCCATACTCGGGAAGTGGATCTCGAGCGACTGAGCGCGGACGAACGCGCGTGGCTGGAGCGTGACGAGGCGCGCTGGCGGCGCGCACGAGCGATCGTGGCGGAGCGACCCGACCTCGACGCTGGCGATGTCTACCACGCGATCATGAACCTCGAGCGCACGCCTTCGGAGCGCCTCGCGCGCGGGCTCGCACATGGCCGACTCCGCCCTCGCGGAGCCTGAGCGACGCTTCCTCGAAGAGCTCCGCGCGCGCGGAGTCGACTTCGTGATCGTCGGCGTCAGCGCAGCGCTCCTCCAGGGCGCCGCGATCGCCACTCAAGACATCGATCTCTGGTTCGCACGTCTGGATGACCCCGAGATCGCCGCCGCCGCGAGAGCGGTCGGCGGGATCTGGGTCTCGGGAGCATTCGGGATGCGTCCTCCGGGTCTCGGGGGATCGCTCGGCGATCGCTTCGACGTCGTCACCCACATGCACGGCCTCGGATCGTTCGCGGAGGAGCTCCCGAACACGGTCGAGGTCGATCTCGACGGCCTGTCGGTGCGCGCGCTGCGCATCGAGCGGATCGTGGTGAGCAAACGTGCCGCCGGACGACCGAAGGATCTCGCGCACATTCCGGCCCTCGAGGCGGTGATCGCCGCGCGCTCTGCGGCCAGGGATCCAGAGATCGAATGACGGGACGTCGGACTTCCGCGCGCGCGGAGGGACGCCCGAGCTGCGGCGACGTTCCACGTGAACAAGGTCTCGCCCCGCTCCCGTGCGATCGGGCAGGTTCCGAGCGCCGGAGGTGTCGGACGCGGGGCGCGCTATGATCCGGAGCGCGTCGCCGACGCGCGTCCGCTGCGCCCTCTGGATCCTCCGAGCTCCCGCATGGTCCCCGAGCCGCTCCTCCGCCCCGTTCGCCGCGTTGCGCTGCGCATCCGCGCGCAGCGAGCGATCGAGGCGGCGACCACGACGGCGCTCGCCGGGCTCGGGCTCGCGGCGCTCGCGCTCCTGCTGGCGAAGGTCGGCGTGCTCGCCGATCCCGAGGCGCGCATCGCGCTCATGGTCGCGGCGTCGCTCCCCGCCCTCGGCGCGATCGCCGGCGCGCTGCGGGCCTCGCCGCAGCTGGTGGCGGCGCGGCTGCTCGAT
>JALYRN010000921.1 GCA_030855295.1 Myxococcota bacterium
CTCGAACGGCTCGCGGGTGCTCGAGACATGGGGGGGCCCCGTCCGGTCGCGGTGGCGCGATGGGCGGGGCCGTTTCGCGTCCGTCGGCTGATCGTCGGGCGGTTGCCGGCGGCCCCCGCGGGCTGCCGCTCTCGAACGGCTCGCGGGTGCTCGAGACATGGGGGGGCCCCGTCCGGTCGCGGTGGCGCGATGGGCGGGGCCGTTTCGCGTCCGTCGGCGGATCGTCGTGCCCGGACGGTCGCGGTGACGGGCGCACTGCGAGCGATGCTGTCCTCGGGCGGGATGTTGATACGCTGTGGTCGTGCCGCTCTCCGATGACGTTCGGCTGCGGCGCGCGATCTTCGAGCGCGCGCGCGATGCGATGCTGCTCGTCGACGATCAGGCGCGGGTGCTCGATCTGAACCCGGCGGCCTGTGAGCTGTTCGGGCGGTCGCGCGAAGCGATGCTCGGGATGGATGCCCTCGCGCTCTGGAGCGATGGCGACCGAGACCGCTGCGCGCGCGAGCTCGAGCAGCCCGGGGCCGCGCCGACCGAGGTGATGGTGCGGCGCCCCGATGGCGCGACGCGGACCGTCGAGGTCGTGATCACCAAGGACGTGCTGCCGAGATGCGACCTGCTGGTGGCGCGCGATCGCACCGAGCAGCGCGCGAGGGAGATCGACGCGGAGCGGTACCGGATCCTGTGGCAGCGGGCGCGCGACATCGTGCTGTTCATCGATCGCGACGGCCGCATCCTCGAGGCCAACGACGCCGCGGTCGAGGCGTACGGTCGTCCGCGCGAGGCGCTCCTCGCGATGCGGATCAGCGAGCTGCGCGCGCCGGAGACGCGCTCGGACGTGCGCTCACAGATGGACGACGCGTTCACGAAGGGCGTGCTCATGGAGACGGTCCACGTGCGCAGCGACGGGACGCGCTTGCCGGTCGAGGTCGGCTCGCGCGCCGCGACCATCGGAGGAAAGACCGTCCTGCTCAGCGTGATCCGCGATCTCACGGAGCGCCGCGAGATGCAGGCGCGGTTGCTCCATGCCGATCGTCTCGCGACCGTCGGCACGCTCGCGGCCGGGCTCGCCCACGAGATCAACAACCCGCTGACGTACGTGATGGCGAGCGTCGAGATCGCGCTTCGCATGCTGCGCGAGGTCTCGGACGCGGAGCGCAGCGGTCCGGACGGCGACACCGCCGATCGGGCAGCGCTCGCGCGCGCGACCGACGCGCTGACGACCGCGATGTCGGGCACCGAGCGCGTGCGAAACATCGTGCGCGACCTGAAGCTCCTCGCGCGCACCGATGCCGAGGAAGCCGACGTGATCGACGTGCGCGACGTGCTCGAGTCGTGCCTCGATCTCGCCCAGCACGAGCTGCGTCATCGCATCCATCTCGTGCGCGAGTACGCCGAGGTCCCGAGGGTCCGCGCGAACGAGGCCCGCCTCGCGCAGGTCTTCCTCAACCTGATCGTGAACGCCGCGCACGCGGTGCGCGCCGCGGCCCGCGATCGAGGGACCATCCGCGTCGCGACCACCCTCGCCCGCGACGGACGCGTCGAGGTCACGATCGCGGACGACGGCATCGGCATCGATCCGGAGATCCGCGCGCGCATCTTCGACGCGTTCGTGACCACCAAGAAGGCGGGAGAAGGCACCGGCCTCGGGCTCTATCTCTCGCGCTCGATCGTGCACGCGGCAGGCGGCGACATCGCCGTCGAGAGCGAGCCCGGCATGGGCGCGACGTTCTCGGTGCGTCTGCCGCGCGCACCCGATCTCGCCCCGCGCTCCGCGCCTCCGCCGACGACTCTGACGCCTCGCGCCGCCCGCGTGATGATCGTCGACGACGAGCTCGCGATCGGCGCATCGCTGCGCGCGGCGTTCGAGGGCGAGCACCAGGTGGTCGTGCTCACCAGCGCCGAGAGCGCGATCGAGTGGCTCGCGAAGGACGCCGCGTTCGACGCGGTGATCAGCGACGTCGCGATGGCGGGCAAGACCGGCTTCGAGCTGCTCCAGCACGTGCGCGAGCATCACCCCGCGCTGGCCGCGAGGACGATCCTCATGAGCGGTGGCGCGTTGCCCGGCGGCCCCGAGGAGGGCTGCGAGCACGAGGCGACGGTCATCCTCGAGAAGCCCTTCTCCGTCGACACGCTGCGCGACGCGCTCGCGCGCGTGCTCGACGCGAGCGAGTGATCGAGTCGCTCACGGGGGCGGGACGCAAGCGCCGAGCTCGGCTCCGAGCGCGTCGGCGCACGCGTCCAGGTGCATGCACGCGCTCGCGCTGTCGCAACGGCCGACCCCGAGCCCGCAGTCCGCATGACCGACCGCGCAGGGCACCGTGCCGGCGCCGCAGCGCGTGCCGTCACGCGCGTGATCGGGACAGGCGGAGATCGACGCGCACGTCGCTGCGCTCGCATCGACGCACAGCCGTGATCCGAGATCTCGGACCGAGGTCGGACCGCCGGGCGCGCACGCCCGATCGACGAAGCACTGCCTGGTCGACGGACCGGCGGCGCCGGGAAAGGAGCGGGTCCCGCGGCGCACGCGGATCTCGTCGATCGCGCCCTCCCATCCGCTCGCGGGCGTGTCGCGCGCGCCGAACCGCAGCGGGGCTGCGACCGGCGCCTCGAGGACGCACGACGGGTCCGTCGTGCTGCTCACGCACCCGATCGGACGACCGTTCCGCGCGAGGCAGAGCCGCGGCGCGGTGAAGTCGAAGAGCACCTCGAGCTCCTGGAAGATCCGGTCCTCGATCTCGATCAGCGGGGGCCCCACGACCTCGAACGCCGGACCACCCGCTGCGCAGCGCCCCATCTCGGCGCGCAGACGGCCGCCCGCGACGCGTACCTGGAGCTCGCCGCCGTGCTGCCAGAGCAGCGCCCGGTCCTCGGCCAGGCGGGGCAACCGATCGAGGCGCGGGTGCCACCACAGCTCGACCGTCAGCGGATCGTCGAGCGGGATCGCGGCGGTGGTGTCGAGCCACTGCGCGCCGTCGAGCGCGACGGCGGCTCCGCAGCCCGCCACCGGGAACATCACGATCGGCTGATCCGCGCGCCACGCCAGGCCGCTCGGAAGCGTGCTCCACGGCCGATCGAGATCCGCGAGCAACAGCGCGTCGGGACCTGCGACTCGCCACCACGCCGCGGTGCACGTCCCACCGAGCCGCGACACGCCGTCGATCCGCGCCGACGCGGCGCCGGCCTCGGCGGCGATCACCTGGATCCCGCGGCGCACGCGCGCGACGCGACGCACGTCGATCCCGAGCCGCGCGAGCTCCGGGCCGTGCTGGAGCGCGATGTCACCG
>JALYRN010000145.1 GCA_030855295.1 Myxococcota bacterium
AGCCAGAGCTGGGCGGCGCCGAGGGCGATGGCGGCGAGGGCGATGGCAGCGAGCAGGGCGTCGGCGGCGCCGACGATCGCGACGATCGCGTGCACGCCGAGGTGGACGAGCGCCCAGTCGACGCTCGAGGCGACGTCGAGCGAGGTCGGATCGCAGCGCACGAGACGCGCCGCGTCGACGAGCGCCGATCGCGCGAGGACGACGCCGGCCACGACGAGCGGCGCGAGCAGCGAGATCGCGAGCATCGTCTGATCGGCGCGGGTGGCGAGGTGCTCGAGCAGCGCGACCGTCGCGAGCGCTGGAACGACGACGTCACAGACCGCCAGGAGGACACCGAGCGTCGCGGCCGCGTGCGCGATCCGCGGGACGCCGCGCTCGATCATCACCGTCACCCGCGCGGCACGGTACGCACCTCCGACCGGCAGCTCGCGCGTGCTCTCGTCCGCGCCCCATCGGTGGCGGTTCGCAGCCTCGATCGCGCGCACGTGGCGGATCCCGAGCATGCCGAGGACGGCGCCGACGCCGACGATCACGACGCGCGCGAGGGGGGCAGCGTCCATTCGCGGATCGTGCGCCGCGCCGCGCGCGATCGCCACCGCAGGAGCTCGAGCGTCAGCGCCAGCCGCCGACGATATGCGTGGGCCGAGCGAGCCCGCTCATCCTCCGAGCCGCGCGATCTCGGCGAACCCCCAGACGTAGGCGACGAGCGCCGCGGCCGCGCCGCAGATGACGATCACCAGCGCGACGTGGAGGTAGCCGAGGACCAGCGCGCCGAGCGCGAGCTCGGCTCCGACGGCACTGCGAGTGGTACGCCGCTCGACCACGTGCCGTTCCTCGTCCGAGGAGCGCAACGACTGCAGTCACGATCATTCCGTCCCGCACGACACGGCGCGCATCCGAATCGTCCAGGTCCGACCTTCGCGCGTCGCGTAGAGCACGTGGAACCGTCCGCCGCTCCAGGCGAGCCGAGACACGGCGCGGGGGCCGACGCGCGCGATCTCGATCGGCGGGCCGACCACCGCGCCCGCGACATCCGCGCGCCGCAACATCAGTCGCCCACGCTGGGTCACGAGCTCGGGAACGACCACGGCCGCGACATCGGCCGGGAGCGATCCACTCTCGAGCACGATCGGGCCCTCGACGACGCGGCCGTCCTCGACGGCGACACGCACCAGCCGTGCGCGCAGCGACCCAGTCCGGAACACGACGGTCGCGACGCCTCCCGCGACCGTGAAGCGCTCCACCTGCGCGCTCTCCGGGAGCGCGTAGACCGGCTGCCGCCGTCCGCCGAGCGCGAGGACGAACCGCTGCGAGGGAGGCGCCATGCACGACTGACCGAACGCGACCACCGACGTCCCGTCGGCCGCGAGCGCGTGGATCGGACTGTCTCCGGTGCACTCGGCACGCAGCGGATGGCTCTCGCGCGCGATCGCACCGTCGTCGCCGATCCGGAAGATCTCGATGTTCGACGACCACCGCGGCATGTACGCGATCACGAGCCCGTCGGGCACGCGGGCCTGCGCCGTGATGGAGTCCCACTGATCGCGGGGATCGGGCTCGTGGGGCGGCCCGAGCGCGGCGCCATCGAGCCCGAGCGCCCGCGCGCGGAGGCACGCGCTGCCGTATCGGTTGCAGATCGGCTGCGTCGCGACCGCGATGAACCCCCGCTCGCCCGCGGGCGCGAGCGCACCGAGGCCGATCCCGTGATCGAGCTGGATCCCCGTGACGAGAGATCCGAGCTCGCCCTCACGGATCGCTCGCGCGTGCAGCTCGTGCGTCCCCGCCGTCCACACCGCGAGGCCGCGACCATCCGCCGTGAACGCGAGCTCGGCGCGCAGCGTGCGCACGGCCGAGGTCCCGAGCTCGATCGGCTCGCGCGCCCGGCACGTCGTCGCTCCCGCGAGCTCACGTGTCGGCTCCTGCGCCGACGCGACCGGTACGACGCAGCAAGAGAGGAGCAGAGCGATCGCGATCCGGCGCACGCGCGGAGCACATCACGCGCGCCGATCTCCGACAAGCGGCTCCGCTCGAGCCCGAGGATCCGCTCCGGCTCCGGCCGACGACACTGTTCAGCTCTTCGCACGCGCGTCGAAGCACGACAGTCACCTCGGGTCGCGCCGGTCTTCTGCGAGTACCCACCGAGGGCGCGGACCTCGACGCCGATCACCTCCTTGCCCTCGATGTACGGCCCGTCGCTGACGCCCGTCGCGCGACACACCGCGCCCTCGCCCGTGAGCTTGTCGCCCATGTCGAGGATCTCGTCCTGGAACTTCGTCTTCCACGCGTTCCAGTGCGCCATCGCCTCCTGCATCTCCGCGGGCGACGGCGCGGATCGCGGCGCATCCGCGGCCGAGCGGTAGAGGAACAGATACTTGGTCGTGGTCACGGTCGTGCCTCCTCGATTCACCGCGCCGACGCGGGCGGCTCTTCGTACGACGCCCGAGCATCGCCCCGCTGGACACCCGCGTGCGGATTTCTCGGCGCGCGAGCGCCCGTCGGCGAGGCTCCCCCTCACGCGCGATGATCGCGCTCGCCGCCGAGGCTCGCGACGATCGCGATCAGCTCCGCGGGGTCGACCGGCTTCGCGACGTGCGTCTGGAAGCCGGCGTGGATCGCCTTCAGGCGATCTTCCGGGCGCGCGTACGCCGTGAGCGCGACCGCCGGCAGGTCGCCGCCGTGATCGGGGCCCAGCGAGCGCACCCGGCGCAGCAGCGAGTAGCCGTCCTCCCCGGGCATCCCGATGTCGGTCACGAGCACGTCGAAGCTCTGCGCGGAGATGCGCTCCATCGCCTCGGCGGCCGACCCCGCGGTCGTGACTTCCGCGCGATGCTCAGCGAGGAGGCGCGACACGAGGTCGCGCGCGTCCGGATCGTCGTCGACCACGAGCACGCGCAGCTCGGCGACGTCGGCGCCCGCGCTCTCGATCCCGACCGGCGCCGCGGGAGGAGGAGCCGGCGCGCGGCCGGTGGCGCGCTCGAGGCGCTCGCGCACTGCGGCCAGAGGCAGCTGCACCACGAACGTCGCGCCGCGGCCGAGGCCGTCGCTCTCGGCGCGCACCGCGCCTCCGTGCAGCTCGACCAGCTGCTTGACGATCGACAGACCGAGCCCGAGCCCGCCATGCGTCCGGGTCGTCGACGCGTCGGCCTGACGGAACCGATCGAACACGAAGGGCACGAACTCGGGGCGGATCCCCTCGCCGTCGTCGCGCACGCGGAGCTCGACGTGCGACGCGACGCGCTCGAGGACCACCTCGATGTGCCCGCCCCGCGACGTGAACTTGATCGCGTTGCTCAGCAAGTTCCAAAGCACCTGCTGCAGCCGGCTCGGATCTCCGCGGACCTCCGCCGAGCCCGCCAGGGGCATTTGTAGATGCATGCGTATCCCTTTGGCCTCCGCGGTCGGCCGCGCGGTCTCGATCGCGGCCCTCGCGATCTCCGCGAGCTCGAGCGGCTGCAGCTCGAGGCGCACCTTGCCCGAGAGGAATGCGCTCATGTCGAGGAGGTCATCGATGATGCGCGCCTGCGCCAACGCGTTCCGCTGGATGACCGAGACGCCCTGCGCGCGCTGCGCCGGCTTCGTCGACTCGAGACCGAGGATGCGCGACCAGCCGAGGATCGCGTTCAGAGGCGTGCGCAGCTCGTGGCTCAGCGTCGCGAGGAACTCGTCCTTCATCCGGTTCGCGCGCTCGGCATGCGCGCGCGCCTCTCGCTCGGCGTCGAGCGACTGCGTCAGCCGCGAGTCGACGCGATGCTTCTCGAGCACGATCCCGGCGAGGTGGCTCGCCGCGCGGAGCAGCTCGAGATCGTGCGCGCTCGGCTGGTGCGGCTGCCGGTAGTACGTCGCGACGGTGCCGAGGACCTGCCCTCCGCTGCCGGAGATCGGCTTCGAGGAGCACGCGCGCAGGCCGTGCTCCGCCGCGAGCGCGCGATATCGTTCCCATCGAGGATCGACCGCGATGTCCGGCGTGATCACGCGCCTCCCGAGGAACGCGGCGGAGCCGCACGACCCAGCGTCCGGACCGATCGCCATGCCGTCGAGCGCTGCGCAGTACGCCGGGGGAAGGCTCGGCGCCGCGCCGTGCAGCAGGTGCTCGCCGCGCTCGTCGAGCATCGAGATCGAGCCGAGCATTCCGTCCGCAGACTGCGCCTCGGTGCTGCGGACGATCGCGTCGAGCACGTCGCGCAGCGGTGAGCCCGTGACGATCAGCTCGAGGACGCTCTTCTCCCACGCGAGCGCGTCGAGGGCGCGCTTGTGGTCGGTGATGTCGACGATCGATCCGACGTGACCGCGGAGGGGATGACCCGACGTCCACCGCGGCGTCGCGGCATCGATGCACCACCGGTAGGTGCCGTCCGCACGGCGGAGCCGGTACTCGAGCTCGAACGCCCGTCGCTCCGCGTTGGCGACGTGGATCGCGTCGCTGGCGCGCGCCGCGTCTTCAGGGTGCAGCGCCTCGAGCCATCCGAGCCCGAGCGCCTGCTGCTCCGTCTGTCCCGTGAACGCGTACCACTGCGCGTTCAGGTACTCGCAGAGCGCGTCCGGCCCGGTGACGCGGATCATCACCGGCGCGTTGTCGGACATGTTGCGGAAGCGCGCCTCGCTCTCGCGGAGCGCCTGCTCGATGCGAGCGCGCTCGATGCCTTCCCAGCAGCGGCTGGCGACGTGGCGCACGAGCTCGATCTCGGCGGGCGACCACGCGCGCGGCACCGACTGGTGCACTGCCATCGCAGCGACGAGGCGTCCCGCCTTGTGCAGCGGCACGCACACGACGGAGCGGATCATCGTCTGTCGGTAGGCGGACAGATCGCCGAGCGGCGGCTGATGCGTCTCGACGTCGGTGACGACGTAAGGGCGGCCCGACCGCATCCGCTGCAGGGCCTCGGCGCCGAAATCGTCGAAGCGGTAGCGACCGACGATGCTCGGCACGCCGCGGTCGTAGTCGCCGGTCACGTTGAACGTGTCCTCGTCCGCCTCGACGTCGGCGTACGCGCAGCGATCGGCGTCGAGGTGCTCGCCCAGCAGGCGCGCGGCGGTCGCGGTGATCGCCGCGGGATCGGCGAGCGGGCGCAGCGCGTTCTCGAGCGCGAGCAGGAAGGCGTCGCGCAGCTCGCCGCGCACGCGCGCCGTCACGTCGATGCCGTGGCCGACGATGCCCTCGACCGAGCCGTCGCCGGCGCGCATCGGCTGGTACACGAAGTCGATGAACGCCTCTTGGAGCGCGCCGTGGGGCGGTCGCGGCAAGAGGATGCGCACGCCGGTGCCGACGAACGGCTCACCGGTCCGGTAGACGCGATCGAGGAGGTCGACGAAGCCTTGTTCGACGACCTCGGGCAGCGCCTCGCGCACCGACTTCCCGATCGCCGCGCGCCCTCCGATCAGCGCCGAGTACTGCTCGTTGACGAGCTCGTAGACGTGATCGGGCCCGCGCACGACCGCGATGAACGCGGGCGACTGCGCGAACGCCTGCGCCAGGCGCGAGCGCTCGGTGTCGACCTGCGCGAGGAGCCCGGCGCGCTCCCGCTCGGCGAGCACGTGCTGCGTCTCTTCGGTGCACGCGCAGAAGAGACCGCCGATCCCGCCCGCGTCGTCGGGGATCGGACTGTACGACCACGTGAAGTAGGTCTCCTCCGGGTAGCCGTTGCGCTCCATCACCAGCAGCACGCGCTCGTTCCAGGTCGCCTCGCCGCGCAGGAGCACCGCGTCGGACTGCGGGCCGACCACCGACCAGATGTCGGCCCACACGTCGCGCGCCGGCCGGCCGAGCGCGTCGGGGTGCCGCTTGCCGAGCACCGGCACGTACGCGTCGTTGTAGATGTTGACGCGCTCCGGCCCCCACCAGACGAACATCGGGAACCGCGAGCTCAGGCAGATCCCGACCGCGATGCGAAGGCTCCGAGGCCACGACTCGCGCGGCCCCAGCGGCGTCCGCGACCAGTCGAGCGCCGCCACCCGCGCGGCCATGCCGGGCGCCGCCGTAGTCAGCTCGTTCGCGATGGGCGCAGTGAGATCGGAGTCCGACAAGGGCCTGACGCGAGCGCGTCCTCCGGGTCGTCCCCTGGCATAAGTCCCGCCCCTCGCGGTCGCCAGGTAGGGTGCGCGGCACGTCCTCGTCCGGCCGACCGGCCGTGGGGATCCGCGCACGACGGCCGTGCGCCGGCGCGCCTTCTCATCGCCGCCCGGATCAGGCACCTCTCGGGCATGACATGCCTGCGCTCGGTGATCGTGCTCCTCGTCCTCGTCTCGGCGCTCGTCTCGGGATGCGCTGGCAGCCACGGGCTCGGCGACGCGGGTGGGGACGCGCCGAGCCCCGCGCGCGACGCCGCTCCGCCGCGCGATGGGCCGCTCACCTGCGAGCTCCGAGACGGGCGCCTACTCGTGCTCGAGCCCGAGCCCGGCAACCCCGTCTCGTGCACGACGCCCGCACCATGCGAGCTGTGGTTCGGACACGGCCAGCACCTCCGATGTCCCCGCTCGCTCGGGACGACCGCGCCGCTCGACGTGGAATGCAGCATCTGGGACTGCGTGTGCGACGACGGTATGGGCTTCGTCGCGAATTTCGCGACGACCGAGGTGGTCGACACGCGCGAGGCCGCGGACTGTCGGTATCGGATCGTGTTCGAGTGACGATGCCTCGGGCGGTGCGGGAACAGGATTCGCCGCACGGCCATCCAGGACGGCGCGCGGATGAAGGCGCGGGCGGCGAGCGAGAAGACGGCGAGCGTTTCGTGCGATGATTCGGGCGGTGCGCCGCCCACCGCAGCCCGTCGTGGTCGTCGTCCTCGCTGTGTTGGCGAGCGGATGCGGACGCCTGCAGTACGACGTCGCGAGTGACGCGGCAGGCATCGACGCGGCGGGCATCGACGCGGCGGGCATCGACGCGGCGGGGATCGACGCGGCGGGCATCGACGCGGCGGGGATCGACGCGGCGGGGATCGACGCGGCGGGCATCGACGCAGCGGGCATCGACGGCGGTCCGCCGACCGGCGTCGGGCCGTTCGGCGCGCCGCGCCGGATCGACGCGCTCGCCAGCAGCAGCCGCGACTCCGACCCGACTGCGACCGCCGATCTCCTCGAGCTGTACTTCACGAGCGACCGCCTCGGCGGACCGGGCAACCTCGACATCTGGATGTCACGACGCGCGTCGGTCACCGCTCCCTGGGGCGCGCCCACGCCGGTGATCGAGCTGAGCAGCCTCGACAACGAGCAGACTCCCGAGGTCTCGCCCGACGGCCTGACGCTCTGGCTCTCGAGCACCCGCACCGGCGGCCGCCCGCAGTACGACGTCTACGTCTCCACCCGAGCGTCGCGCGCCGCGACGTGGGGCGTTCCCACCCTGATCGCAGCGCTCGCGAGCGACGGCGACGAGATCTCGCCGACCCTCAGCGCCGATCGGCTGCGCGTCATGTTCCACGGGTACGACTCGATCGATCACGACATCCACGAGGCCACTCGCGCCAGCACTGCCGTCGCGTTCGGAGCCCCGACCCAGGTCATGTCGCTCAGCACGATCTCGTTCGAGGGTGCTCCGTTCCTCTGGGACGACGCGCGCGTCGTGCTCTTCGACTCGAACCGCCCCGGGGGTGCGGGCAGCTGGGATCTCTACGTGGCGCAACGACCGTCGACGGCGGGCGCCTTCGGGCCGAACGCGCCGATCGCCGAAGTGAACACCGCCGACAAAGAGGCCGGCCCGTGGCTCTCTCCCGACGGCGCGTACCTCCTCTTCAATCGCGGCGAAGAGGGCATCGGCGATCAGGACGACATCTGGGAGGCGTCCCGCTGAGGGACATGGGAGGCGTCCCGCTGAGGGACACGCACCGCTCTTTCAACTGCCTGTAATGATTGATGTTCGAGGCGGCTTCGGCCAGCCCCCCATAACTACGCATCACTTCGCGCTCGCTCACCTGCGCCCGGCGAGGAAGGCGCGGGCGCGCGCGAGCTCGGCCGCGTCGAGCCCCTCCGCGAGATGCGCGAGCGCGCCCGGAAGCCCGCTTCGCGCGTCAGGCGATCGAGCTGCATCGTGATCGTCACGTTCGTCGCCGCCACCAGGATCGCGATGCGCTCGAACCGCGAGTTGTTCGGGCGGAACAGCTCGACCAACCGGTCGGCCGCAGGCTGTGGATAGATCACGACCTCGCGATGGTCGGCGCACAGGACCGGCGCCTCCTTGCCCGGATGCGCACGGACTGCCGCGATGATCGCGGCGCCGTACTCGTCGGCGTCCTCGCGGGTGCGAAGACCGAAGACCTTCGCCTCGATCAACCGACCCGCGCGGCGCTCGACGCGATACTTGGTCGCGCTCATCCCGTCATTCTGCGACGAGCGCGCACGGCAGCGCCATCGTCACGCCGCGCCGCGCTGTGGATCAGTCGCAGACGGTCGTGGGATACCAGCAGGCGTCGTGCTTCGGTGATCACTCGATCGGCGGCGCGGCCCGCGCCACCAGCCCCGGCCCGACGAGCCACAGCCCCGCCTCGCGCGATCCACGGATGTCGAAGATCGTCGCGTCGGTCCCGAGGGCGCTCTCGCTCGCCCGCTCGCGCTCGATGCGCACCAGCGTGCCGTCGTATCCACCGGCGTAGATCGGTCCGCCCTCGAGGCCGCCGATCGTGAACAGCGTCGCGGTGGTCGGGCTCGCGATGCGCGTCCACTTCGTTCCGTCGAAGCGCGCGATCGCGCCATCGCTCGCAGCGACCCACACGCCGTTCCCGTCGGGCCAGAGCCCGTAGAGCGTCGCGCCGAGGCCGGGGTCGAGCGTCTCCACGCGCGCGTCCCGCACCCGGATCACGCTCCTGCTGCCGAGCGCCCACACCGTGCCGTCCGCGCCGATCGCCGGCTTGCGCGCAGGCTCGGGCAGCGCGCGCTCCGACCACGCGCGACCGGTCCACGTGAGCAGCGACGAGCCGGAGGTCGCGACGACCGTCTCGCCCTGCGACGCGAGACCGAGCATCGTCGAGCCGAGCTCGTCGGTCGACCAGCGTCCCGCTCGCCATCGACGCATCGAGCCGTGTCCGTTCGAGGCGCACGCGAGGAACACCTCCCCGCTCGCCGAGACGCAGATCCCCTGGATGCCTTCGTCGCGCGGCCCGCCGTACGCGGTGAAGAAGCGCTCGCCGTCCCACCGCGCGACGTGCCGGTCGGCCGCGATCCACACCTCGCGCCCCGAGACCGCGAGGTGCCGCCACGAGCGCGCGTCGACCTCGCGCACCGGCTCGAGGCTCCCGCGCCGACCTCGCGCGATCAGCCCGCGCTCGCCCGCGGTCCACACCGTTCCGTCCTCTGCGATCGAGATCGCCTCGAGGCGCACCCACTCGCCGGGAACGACGTGCTGCGTGGCGACGCGCTTGCCGTCCTCGATCCAGTGCACCTCGCCGTGCTGGGTCGCGACCACGATCGAGTCGTCGGCCGGGTGCGCCGCGATCGCGGTCGGATCGTCGACCGAGGTGATGACCGCCTCGCCGTCGCGCTCCAGCGTGATCGAGCCCTCGCCGGCGTCGCACCGGATCGACGCGACGCCGCCGCGCGCGTCGATCGCGATCGCCACGACCGGATCGATCGACGGGAGCTGTCCGCGCGGGGCGAGCCGGTCGCCCTCCTGCAGCGCCAGCTGCCCCTCCCCGTCGGCCAGCCATCCCGGCGAAGCTCCGCGCCGCGCCAGGGCGGCGTGCTTCCAGCCGCTGGGCAGGGGGACCTCGTGCAGCATGCGATCGTCCCCCCGCAGCACGCGCTCGCCGGCGACGATCACGTCGGCGCTCGACGCGACGTGCACCGCGTCGAACCGCGCCGTGCTCCACGCCTCGATCGGCGAGACCTCGTTGCCGCGGATGCGGAGGACGGTGCCGCCGTCTCCGACCGCGATCGCGGTGTCGCCCTCGGCGTGCACCGCGCGCAGCGTGGCCCGCACGCCGCTCGCGATCGGCGCGGCTCCGTCGGGCCCCACGCGCGCGAGATAGCCGCGCGCACCGACGACGAGCGCGTGCGACGCGTCGATCGCGTGCGCGCCGTAGAGAGTCGGCACGATCGGCAGCGCGAGCGCCGACCCGAAGCCGTCGGGCAGCGCCGGGTCGGCGTGCGGCGCGACCAGGTGGCGCTCGACGACACTCTCGTCGAAGGGGGAGGGCGCGGCGACCGCATCGGCCGCCGGCGCGCTCGTCCGCCTGCTCGCGGGCTTGGTCTTTCTCTTCTTCTTCGCGCGAGGGAGATCGTCGCCGTCGCCGCTCGAGCGACGCTTCTTCGGCACGTACTCGATCGTGCCGTACTCGGCGTCCCTGGCGTCACGCAGGCGCTGCGTCCGGAGCCAGTACTTCACCAGCGCGGCCACCAGACCGAGCGTCAACGACAACAGCGCGGTGCCCATCGCCCCTCCCCCGAATCCCGACCCCGCGAGCGAGCGGGCGGCGACGATGACAGTCGCTCGCACCTCGAGCAACGACGTGCGCGGCGCGACCGTGCGCGCACTCCTTGGTTGCGGATGCGTGCGGCCACCCTGTACTTTGGCGGTGTCATTGGAGGCTCCCGCGTGAATCGACTGCATCGCTTCCGAGTGCTCGCGCTGATCGGCATCGTCTCGCTGCTGCACGCCTGCGGCGGCGGAGAAAGCCTGCCGAGCGACGACGACGCGGGGGCGGACGCCTCGGCCCCGGGCGACGGCGGACCGCGCGACGCCGGTCGCGCGTGCAGCGCCGACGCCGAGTGCGACGACGGTCTCTTCTGCAACGGCGCCGAGACC
>JALYRN010000922.1 GCA_030855295.1 Myxococcota bacterium
GACCGCGACCGAGGCGAGCACGGGCTCCTCGCTCGCGAACGCGTCGTCCGCAGGCAGCTCGATGCTGCGGCCTCGGCGCTCGAGCGCGCGGAGCAGGCCCGCGTGCGTCCATCGCGCGACGTCGGCGACGTCCTCGGGCTCGGGAGCGCCGAGCGCGTGGAACGCGAGCGCGCCGTCAGAGATCGCGCGGACCATTCTCCGAGCGTCGTCCTGCTCGATCTCGCGATACCTCGCTTGAGCGGCAACGAACTCGCTCGCCGCATCCGCGAGGAGGGCCTCCTCCCCGGCGCCGTGCTCGTCGCCACCACCGGTCGGACGAGCGTGACCTCGGAAGAGCTGGCGCTCGAGAGCGGCTGCGATCACGTCGTGGTGAAGCCGTACGACCTGACGAAGATCCTCGCGATCGTTCGCCGCAGCTCCTGAATGTCAGCGGGTCGCCTCCTGCACGAGCATCAGATCCAGGAGCGCGAGCTTGGTCCCGCGTTCGCCTAAATCATCTCGAGGCGCGCGAACATCTGCGTCTCGCGCGCGGCGAGATCGCTCATTGCGGATCGCGGAGGCTCTAACTGGCGCCACCCCGTTCGAAGCGACTACGCTCTCGCTCTACTGGCGCCACCCCTCTTCAAGACGACTGCCCTCTTCAGATCGACTGCCTTCTTCGAACCTCCCCCGAGCGACCCTTTCCTGAGATTGGATGTCCTATGCAAAGACTCGCAATCGCCGTCCTTCTCACTGGGTGCTGCTACTCCCCGACCGCGAGCCCGGACACGCCCACGCCCGCTCCGAGCGCGCCCGCCGGTCCGAGCGGCCCGGGCGCGCCCGGCTGCCCCGACCTCACGACGGCGATCGTCGGCACGTGGACGCGAGAAGGTCTGGTCGAGGAGTACCGGGAGGACGGCACGTACGTGATCAACGGCGTGTCCGGGACGTACCGCTTCACCTCGCCGGGGCGCGCCGTGCTGGACGAGCCGAGCACCGGTCTTCACGCCGAGTACGATCTCGGGCTGGCCGATCCGATGACCCTCGTCGCGATCAACCCGGGCAACGTGGCTTTGACGTATGCGCGGAGCTCGGCGCCGCCGTCGATCCCCGCGCACTGCTTCGACCTCGGCACGGCGTTCGCGCGCACGTGGATGCCGCGCGCGGGCGGCCCTCCCGAGGTCTACTCCGCCGACGGAGCCTACACGGTGTCGGGCACCGGGCGCTGGAGCTTCACCGCGCCGGGGCGCCTCCTCCTCGTTCGTAGCGCCGACTCCATGACGACCGACTACGTGGTCGCGATGCCGAGCGCCACGACGATGCTCGCCGTTCGCGCAGGCGTCGGCGCCGCCTACGACGCAGCGCCCTGACGGTGGCCGTCTCGCCGCTCACGTCGCCAGCATGCGCTCGGCCGTCTCGACGAAACGCGCGCCCCGGCATCCCCGGAAGCCCCGATCCGCGCGCCGCGCAACTCGGCGAGTCGCTCGTGACGCTCGCCCAGACGCTTCTCTCGAAGTGGCATCGCGTCCGTGACGGAACGATGTCGCGCGCCGAGTTCCAAGACTTCGTCGCGAGATTGCGCCCCGCCTTCGAGGGACAGCTCGCGCTCGGCGCCGAGCTCCGTCTCGATGGCGTCAGCGGCTCGTGCGCGCACATGCTCCAGGACGCGGAGGCGCTCTGGAGCTTCGCCTACGTCGTCGCGGTCGAGCCGACGAACAATCACGCCCGCGCAGGTCACGTGGCCCGTGGCGCCGAGTCGGCGAGGACGCCCACGAGCGAGACGAATGATCGGGCCCGCCGCGCGTCGCATTCCCTGCCGTCACGGAAGGACGAGACCCCGGGCCGCGTACCCACTCAATGCGCCACCTTGCCCTCCTCCTCTTCGTGCTCGTCGTGCTCGCGTCGCCCGCCGCTGCGCAGGCCCCAGGCCACGCCCCGGCCCACGCGAGCTTCATCGTGCCCGACGTGTGGAGAAGCCGGACGCGCTTCTTCTACAACCTCGACGTCGAGCGCGAGGGCGCCGCGTGGCTGATGACCGGCTGCCGCTCCGGGCGAGGCTCGTGCCGCGCCAGCTTCCATCGCGTGCTCACGGCCGACGAGGGGCGCACCTACGAGGCCCATTGGCGCGAGATGGGGGCGAGCGCGACCTGCCAATGGCCGGCCCTCGGCCGAATGGAGGACCTGCTCACCGTCGACTACGGCAGCGCGCACCTCGGCCGGCCGTTCCCGACCGACGCACCGCGTCGCGCCGCGCTCGTCTCGCGCATCGGCGGGCTCGGTCGCGGCGGTGACTGCGACAGCTCCGCGCGCCTCGCGCTCTTCCTCGTGACCCTCGCGCCGAGCTCGTGAGAGGCCACACTTCCGGGACCGGCGCGCCGCGAAGCGACGCGACGACGCGACGACGCCCGCGCGGACGTGACGTAGAACATCATGCCGTCCCGGTCTCGCTCGTTCGCTGAGCGTCACTCGATCGGTGCTTCGATCGTCCACGCTGTGCTCACCGTCTGCAGCCACGTGGTCGGTGTGCGCGACCACGTCTCGCGGTGGTGCGCGATGCGGAACGAGCCGCGCGTGCGGCTCGGCAGAGGACGGACCGTCACGCGGCTGACGAGGTCGACCCTGCCGTCTCCGTCGAGGTCGACGGCATACTCGACGTGCTCGCTGTTCGGCAGCGCCACGCCGGGGGTGTCGATCGGAACGCTGCCGGTGGGGTGGCCGGCGAGCGCGAGGCCCATCGCCATCAAGCGAGCTCCCTGCGGACGGCGCGTCAGAGGGCCGACGGCGACGATGTGGCGCTCGTTGTCGAGCGTCCGCGTCCAGCACGGCTGCGCGCCGGCGACGCGGAGCTCGTACTGGTAGGGCGCGACTCCCGTCTCGAGCATCGCGGTCAGCTCGCGCGATCGAACGAGGCGCGCTTCGCAGAGGACGCCGGAGAAGTCGAGCACGAAGTAGCGTCCGCGCGCGGGCGCAGCGGCGACCTCTTCGCCCAGCATTTCGTGCACCGGTCCCATCTCCGCCGTGACCGAGAACAGCAGCGTCGGGCTCGACTGCGCGCCGCTCGGCAGCGCTACGAGCGATGCGAGCGCCGCTGCTGCGACCGTGCAGATCGTGCGTGCCCTCATCGCGTCACGTCGAAGCGACCGACTTCGAACGGCTGCCCTTGGATCTGGATCGAAACGTGGTGGGTGCCGGGACGGCGGGTGCGCGTCGTGCGCTGCACGAGCGAGAGCTGGCGGGTGAGGCGCGCTCGAGCTGCGCGCGGTCGCGGCCGTCGATCGCGCGCTCGGCGTGCACGTCGACGCCG
>JALYRN010000923.1 GCA_030855295.1 Myxococcota bacterium
CCTCGTCTCGCTCGACGTGCGCGAGCACTCCGAGAAGACCGGCGCCGCCGTCGCTCGGCTCCTCGAGCGCGCCGGCGTGTTCGCGGGCTACGCGACCGCGAGCGAGGAGGCGCGGCGCGAGGTGCTGCGGCGAGAGCTCGCGACGCGTCGTCCGCTCCTGCCCGCGGGCGAGCTTCCGTCGCCCGAGGTCGAGCTCGTGCTCGGTCCGCTGCGGGCCGCCCGCGATGCGATCGAGCGCGCCGGTCCGCGCGCGTTCGGTCGCTACATCACCTCGATGAGCGAGGACGTCTCGGATCTGCTGGAGGTCCTGCTCCTCGCGCGCGAGGTCGGAGTGCGCGTGCTGCCGGTGCCGCTCTTCGAGACGCGTGCCGATCTCTCTCGCGCGCCCGAGGTGATGCGCGAGGTGCTCGCGCTCCCGGAGTACCGCGCGCACCTCGGCGACGACGTGCAGGAGGTGATGATCGGCTACAGCGACAGCAACAAGGACGCGGGCTTCTTCGCCGCGCACTGGTCGCTCTACGAGGCGCAGCGCCGCATGGCCGAGGTCTGTCGCGCCGCCGGCGTGCGCTGGCGCTTCTTCCACGGGCGGGGCACCAGCATCGGGCGCGGCGGCGGGCCCATGGTGCGCGGTCTGCTCGGCCAGCCGCCGGGCACGATCGGCGCGGGGCTGCGCATCACCGAGCAGGGCGAGGCGCTCTCCGACAAGTACAGCCATCCCGAGCGCGCGCGCCGCAACCTCGAGCAGTCGATCTTCGGGCTGCTGCTCGCGGCGTCGACCGAGAGCGAGGCGCTGCCCGCGGCGTGGTCGGAGGCGATGGAGCGCGCGGCCGAGGAGAGCGTCCGCGAGTACCGGCGGCTCGTCGAGGAGCCCGCGTTCATCCCGTTCTTCGAGGCGGTGACGCCGATCGGCGAGATCGCGCGGCTGCGCATCGCGTCGCGCCCGGTGCGCCGCCCGGGCGCCGCGACGCTGCAGAACCTCCGCGCGATCCCGTGGGTGATGTCGTGGACGCAGAACCGCGCGAACGTGCCGGGCTGGTACGGACTGCACGTCGCGCTCGCGTCGCTCGGCGTCGAGCTCGGCCGCGAGCTGTACGCGGGCGCGCCCTTCTTCCGCTCGATGCTCGACAACGCGCAGATGGCGCTCGCGATGAGCGACGCCGCGATCTTCCGCGCGTACCTCACGCTCGCACCGAGCGGCGATCCTCTCGGCGCGCGCATCCTCGCCGCGCGCGAGGAGACGATCCGCCTGGTCGTCGACATCACCGGCGCGCCGCTGCTCGCGGGCGAGCCCGCGATCGCGCGCTCGATCGCACTGCGCAACCCCTACGTCGAGCCGATCCACCGCCTCCAGGTCGAGCTCCTCCGGCGCGCGCGCGCCGGCAGCGAGCGAGACGTCGACCCGCAGCTCGAGCGCGCGCTGCTCCTCTCGATCCACGGCATCGCCGCAGGAGTACGCAACGCGGGGTGAGCCCCAAGGTGCTCCTCGTCGCGCTGCCGGAGACCACGTCGGTGTCGCGCGGCGTGGTCGCGGGCCCGGCCGAACGACTCCCCCCCACGGGCTCGCGCCGGCATACTCGCCGCGATGGAAACCAGCCGGCCCTGGGGAACGCTCGCGTGTGCATTCTGGTTCGCGTGCTCCAGCATCGGGTGCGGCGGCGCGCCCCTGCGGACGGAGAACGTCGCGGCCGTCGAGCGGGCGTGGGCCGAGGATTTCTTCCCACCACGCGTAGACGGGACTCCGGAGACCGAGGATTGGGGCCGCCATCGCGCGCTCGTGTACGGCCGGCGCGTGTACGCCTCGAACGGCGACGACATGGCGACTCAGGTCGTCGCTGCGCTCGTGCCCTTCGTCGCCGCGCGGGGGCGCGCGGGCACCCTCGTTCCTCGGGTCGCGCTGCTCGGGATCGGCAGCGGCATCGAGCTCCGCGTTCTGCTGCACGCGGGCGCCCGCGTCGATCTCTACGAGCCCGACGCACGCATGCTCGCGAACGCCATGGGCCTGGGCGCGGAGAGCCCGCTCGACTTCACGAACGGCGTACCGGCGCATCCCGCGCTGCGCATCGTGCGGAGTGCGGCCGAGCTCCCGGAGGGGCCTCCGCCGTACGACGCGATCATCCACTGCAACGCGCTGACTGTGCTCGCGCTCCCACCGGCGATCTTCGTGCGCGAGCGGTTCGCGCGGCTCGCGCAGCACCTCCGCCCCGGCGGCGTCGTCGGCGTGCACCTGCAGCTCTACGAGATCCGGCAGCCCGTGTATCAGTCGTTCGTCGCGACGTTCGCGTCCGCGCTGCCGCACGTCGTGGTGCTCTCGGGAGATGACAACTCGTCGGACTCGCTGCTCGTCGGCTCGTCCGAGCCCATCGTGCTCGATCCGCAGGTGCTCGCGGACGTGCACGACGAGCCCGCGCTGCACGCGCTGCTCGAGACGGCACATCTCTACGCGCCGCTCGATCTCTACGGGCGCGTGCTCCTGCGTGATGGGGAGCCATCGGCGTGGTTCGGCGCCGCGCCGCCGTACAGCGAGGCCGCGCCGTTCCCGCTCTCCGAGTGGCCGATGCGCCCGCCCCAGCCGATCGGCGGCGCCGCGCTGCCGGACGCGGTCTGGGACGAGTGGAGCAGCGAGGTCGAGGCGTGGAGCGAGCGCGAGCACCTCGTGCCGCGGTTCTTCGAGGAAGAAATGTACGCACCCTCGTGGGCGTACGGCGATCCCTGCGCCGAGCCGCTCCTCCGCTGCGACCTCGCGGGTCGACCGTTGACGCCGATCGAGGCGCTGCAGGTCGCGCGCGCGCACGTCGCGCACGGTCGCTACGAGCGCGCGGTGGACGCGCTCGATGCGCTGTCGCCGAGCGACGCGCGGCAGCGGTTGATCGACGCGCTCTCGCCGCTCCTCGGTCGGCTCCCGCAGCTCCGGCCGTTCGAGGTCCTCGGTCGCGCGCCGAATGGTGCGCTCGAGAGCGAGCTCGGGCGGATCTGGGATCTCGCGCAAGCAGGCGACCGCGAGCTGTGGCCGAGGATCGCCGTCGAGCTGCGCGCGCTCTCCGCGCAGGCGAGCGGCCCCGCGGAATCGTTGCTCCGCTATCTCGGCGCATACGCCGCGCTCCTGGCGAGCGATTCGACGGTCGAGGACGCGCGCGAGGCGCTCGAGGCGATCGACGCGATGGGCGAGCACCAGGCCGTCGGTGCGCTCGCGCTGCGCGCGTTCGCGCTCTCGCTGAACGGTCAGTACGCCGACGCGCTGCGCGCCGCGGAGCGCGCGACCGAGCCGCGCTGACCCGCGA
>JALYRN010000924.1 GCA_030855295.1 Myxococcota bacterium
TGCTGCATCCGCCCGTGACCGTCTCGCGCGGCGCGCCCGCATCTCGCCTCACCGTCGCGTCGGTGCGTGCGGTGCCCGCGTCGGTCGCCGCGGCGTCGAGCTCGGTCGCGCTCGCGTCGAGCTCGGGCATCAGAGCCGCGTCGAGCTCGGTCGTGCCGGCGTCGTCGATCATCATCATGCCGGCGTCGAGCTCCGGATCGGCGGGCGGCACGTAGGTTCCTCCCGGCGGCACGAGCGTCACCGTCACGCGGATCCGCGTCGGCATGTAGAGCCGCGAGGTCTCCTCGCCGACGTTCTCCGGCGAGGGCTTCCGGTTCATCGTGTCCTTCAGGATCAGCGCGACGCGGCCGAGCCCCATGGTCCAGTCGACCATCGAGCCCTGATAGAAGCGCGAGAACGGCGTGGCCCACGTGTAGAGCCCGGTCGTCGTGTAGGCCGGCGCTTGATCGGTGCACGCGTAGGTCGGCCGCGCCTCGAAGCAGACCTGGAAGCGGGTGCCCGCGTCCGACGGCTTCGTGAGCACCTCGAGCCGCACGTAGGCCTCGCCCGACGCGTAGTCGATGGGAGAGCGGAGGTTCGCCGGCGTCCCGGGCAGCGGCTCGAGCCGGTAGTGCGAGTCGCTCGTCGTCGTCGCGGAGTGCTCGTACGTGACGTCGGTGACGACGATCTGCTGCGCGGCGGCGCGAGCGCACGGCAGCGCGAGCAGGACCGAGGAGAGCGCGACGAGCGCGGTGACACGCGAGCGATGTTCGAGCACCAGGCATCGTCAGCAGATGCCGCACGGCGGTCAAGCGGCACGGTCGACGGCTGTCTCTCAGTCGGCTCGATCGCGCTCGCAGCGCTCGCGGTAGCCGGCGCCGAGCGCGTCGAAGCCGCCGCCGCCGTCCGGATGCGACTCCAGCCACGCCCGCACGAGCGCGACGCGATCGCGCTCCGGCGTCTCCCAGAACACAGGCTCGAGCTCGTACACCAGCGCCTCGCCGCGCACCGAGAGCGCGCGACGCAGCGCGAGCTCGACCGCGTGTGCGCGCGCCTCGGCGTCGAGCGCGCGCGCGACCACGACCTCGCAGTCGGATCCCGGCTGGTACGGCGAGCCGTCGCGCGCGTGCATCATCAGGTGCCCGAGCCGCGACGCCGCCTCGCCCTCGCTCAGCGCGCGATCGAGCAGCACCGTGCGCTCGTCGTCGATCACCGACGCGCCGCTGCCGAAGCAGATGCGCGCGACGCGCGCGCGCGCGGACTCCACGATCGCCGCGCCCTCCGGCACCGACGCCAGCCGCGCGACGATCGCGTCCGCGCGCGCAGGCTGATCGAGCGCGCCCTCCGGACAAGGCGGCGCATGCGTCGAGCCCGGTCCGCCGCTGCACGCGCCGAGCACGAGCATCGCCGCCGTCGAGAGAACGAGACGCACCACGACCCGCAGCATGCCGCCCGCCGGGTCTCGCGCTCAACTGCGCGACGCACGGGACCGCGAGCGCGGTCCCCGCGAACGAGAGCACGAGCACGCGCATCGTGAGCCCCTACCGCTCGCGGCCGGTCTATCCTCTCGCCCGACGGCACCGTCGCCGTCGTCCGCGTCTCCCCCCGCCACGAGATCGATCCGATGCACACAGGCTTTCGATTCGCACGTCTGATCGCCGCGGCATCCCTGGCCGCGCTCTCTGCCACCGCATGCGCGCACGGCTATCGCTCGGCGCAGGATCTCGAGAGCGCCGGGCTCGGTCCGGAAACGTGCGCCGCGCGATGCGGTGAGCTCGGCATGGACATGGGCGCGCTCGTGCTGGTGCAGCACGACTTCGCGGGCTGCGTCTGCACGCCGCGCACGACCGGCGGCGCGTCGGCCGTCATCGACAGCGCCGGCGCGGCGGCATCGGGCCAGGCGGCGATCGCGATCCTGCAAGAGCAGCAGCGACGCCAAGAGCAACAGCGACGCCGCTGAGCCGGCGCAGCGCTCGCCCGTAGGGCGCGTACGGGACGCGCTGACGCGGCGCCCCACGAGTTTCGAGGCCACGTCCGCTCCGTTCGTACGCGAGAGCCACGCGCTGGCCGAGCGCCTGCCAGAGGACGCGGCGCACGGCATCGCGCGAGGATCGTGAGCGAGCGAAAGCCAGTCGTCGCCCCCGTGCTCGTGAGCGATCGAGAGCTCTGCCGATTCAACCTCGGCGACACGAGAAATCGCGCGGAGGTCGTCAGTCGGCGACGCGCTCGCGCGTCTCGTCTGCATGACGCGAGCACGGCATCGACAGAAGGAGATCGTCTTCCAGTCGCACGGCGGCAAGCGGCGCGGCGCCGGGCGGAAGCCAGCCGGCGAGCGCGCGGGCGTCTCGCACGCGGTGCGAGACGACGTCTCTCCCGAGCGCCCGTTCTGGTCACGCTGAAGATGAAGAAGCGTGTGTGGAATTTGCGGACCAAACGCGCCTTCGCGCGCTTGGTCCCCGCGTTCATCGCCGTCTGCGAGCGCTTCGGCATGCGCTTGGTCCACTACTCGGTGCAGGGCGATCACATCCATCTCGTCGTCGAAACGGATGATCGGCGCGCGCTCGCGCGCGGCGTGGAGAGCCTTTGCGTCCGCATCGCCCGCGCGCTGAACGAGATGATGCAGACGAGCGGCGGCGTGTTCGCAGATCGCTACCACCACCGCGTGCTCGCGACGCCGCGTCAGGTTCGCGCTGCGCTCGCGTACGTCTTGGGCAACGGTCGTCGCCACGGGCACGCGCCGCGCGAGCCCGGATGGCTCGATCCATTCTCGTCCGCGCTCGCGTTCGAGGGATGGCGTGGTGGTCTCGACGCGCGCCAGACCGCGCTCGTGCGGACGCAGCCGCCGCCGGTCGCGCGGCCGCGAACATGGTTGCTCGCGGTCGGCTGGAAGCGTGCCGGTGGTCTCCTCGATCCCGAGCACCGACCCGGACGCGTCTGCACTCGAGCACGACACGCCTGAGCGCGACACGCCTGCGCGCGACACGCCTGCGCGCGACACGCCTGCGCGCGAGGATCCCGGCGCGCGAGCGCGCGAGATCACTCGACGTCGCGGATGCGGTTCGCGAGCAGCGTTCGCTCGCCGTCGGCGAAGGCGATCACGACCTTCTGCTCCGCTCCGTCGCCGATGCGCGTGAGCACGACGCCCTCGCCGAATTTGGGGTGGTGCACGCGCTCGGTGCCGGGCGCCTTCTTGGCTGCGCGCGCTCCGCGCGGCTTGGCGGAGCCGGTGAGCCGCGGCTCGGGCGCGAGCGGGGTCGGCTTCGGGGTGCCGTAGCTCGGGAGCGCGCCGCTGGCGAC
>JALYRN010000925.1 GCA_030855295.1 Myxococcota bacterium
CCGCGATCGCGCGTCGCGAGCCGCTCCGAGATCGGCGCCCGCGCATCGAGCGCGCGCCGCAGCAGGGCGAGATCGTCGTCGCGCTCGGGATCGAGCCGCCGCGGACGCTCGCCGCGCGCGCTCGGCGGATCGAGCTCGACGCGCACGATCTCCTCGACCACGCGCCGGAACCCGAACCGCTCGTAGATCGCGGGCTGCTCGGTCCACAGCAGCGCGACGCTCGCGAACGAGTCGGCAAAGCGCAGCGCCTCCTCCATCGCGGCGCGGAAGTGACCGTGGCCGCGGTGCGCCGGGCGCGTGCAGACTCCATGGATGCCGGCGGCGATCACGTCGGCGCCCGCGACCCGCAGAGGCATCTCGATCACCCCGACGACCGACACCGCGCGTGCCCCCTCGGCGCGCACGAACGGGGTCGACAGCTCGAACCAGTCGCCGCCCCAGCGGTGCGCGCGCTCGATCGCGCTCGGGACGTGGTGCCAGACGGATCCCAGGAGATCGACGATCGCAGCGCGCGCGGCGAGGTCTTCGGGGTAGGGCACGCCCCGAGCCTACGTCGATCCGAGCTCGCGCCGGACGATCGCCTCCAGCCCCGCGCGATGCGAGCGCACCGAGCGCGCGAGCGCGAGCTGCGAGCGAGCGCGCGCTCGGTTGTGCTCGGGGCGCGTTCCGAACCGCGACGCGTCCCAGCCGAAATAGCGATCCTCGATCGCGTCGGTGGCGAACCGGCTCGCGAGCTCCATCGCGATGGTCTCTGTGCCCAGCGCGATGGAGTCGATCTCGTCGGCCCCGAGCGAGCCGCGCATCGCCTCGGCCCACCCCCTCATCGCGGCCTCGAAGATCGCGACGTCGATCGCCGCCTCGGCCGCGCTCTCGCCGGCGGGGTTGCACCACGAGCGCATCGCGTCGCCCATCTCGTGCGCGACGATCCCCTCCGCGAGCGTGTCGAGATCGAGCAGCGCCACCGCGCGCTCGCCTCCGGCGTCGAAGAGCACGTTCGAGATCTTCAGGTCGCCGTGCACGATGCGCCGGCGGGTCGCGGGCAGCGGATCGAGCGTGCGCGCGTGCTCGAGGATCGCCTCGCCGATCGCGCGTGCGTCCGCGACCAGCGGGCTCTCGCTCGCGAGCGACGCCTCGAGGCGCGCGAGGTGCCGCGCGGTGTCGTGCACGCCGGCGCGGCCGGGCTGGAACGTGTGGACGAGATCCTCGAGCGCGCGGTGGAAGCGCCCGACCAGCCGTCCCGCCTCCCGCGCCATCGACGGACTGCGCAGCTCGGCGTAGACGCGCCCCTCGAGCAGCGTCAGCGCGCGCCACACGTGCCCCTCGTGCACGAGCCAGAGCGCGCCGTCGCGGGTCGGCACCGGGCGCGGCGTGGGGATCGCCTTCTGCTCGAGGTGCGCGGTGATCGCGTCGATGTCGAGGTTCACCTCGCCCGCGAAGATCGGGTGCAGCCGCTGCAGCACGATCGCCGGCGCGTCGAGCCGGTACGTGCGGTTGATCAGGCCGATCGGGATCGCCGTGGCGCGGGCGTCCTGCGCGCCCCACGCCGCGAGCACCTGAGTCGGCGGCGCGGCGTCGCGATCCGTCACTCCACGTACTCCACTTCCATGTCGCCGCCCGCGTCGTCGTCGTCGGCCTCGGGCTCGTCCGATCCGCGGGCCGCCTCACCGCGCCGCGCCAGCGGGATCGCGCGCGGCGCCGGCGCGATCGGTGTCTCGTCGAGCAGCTTCACGATCGCGCGCTGCAGCTCGTCGATGCCCTCGCCGGTCGCCGCCGAGAACGGCAGCACCGTGTCGATCCCGCGCGACTTCATGCCGCGCCGGATGGTCGGCACGCGCTTCTTCACGTCGGGCAGATCGATCTTGCTGACCGCCACGATCATCGGGCGCCGCGCGAGCTCCGGATCGAAGCGCTCCAGCTCCTTCATCAGCACGTCGTAGTCGTGCAGCGGCTTGCGGGACGGCTCGGGATCGAGCGTCACGATGTGCAGCAGCAGCCGCGTGCGCTCGACGTGCTTGAGGAAGCGGTGCCCGAGCCCCGCGCCCTCGGCCGCGCCCTCGATCAGCCCCGGGATGTCGGCGACGACGAAGCTGCGCTCGTCGATCATCGCGACGCCGAGGTTCGGCACCAGCGTCGTGAACGGGTAGTCGGCGATCTTCGGCCGCGCCCGCGAGATGCGCGCGATCAGCGTGCTCTTGCCGACGTTCGGATACCCGAGCAGGCCGACGTCCGCGAGGAGCTTGAGCTCGAGGCGGAGCATGCGCTGCGCGCCCGGCTCTCCCGGCTCGGCGCGCCGCGGCGCGCGGTCCTGCGGCGTCGCGAAGTGGATGTTGCCGCGCCCACCCTTGCCGCCGCGCGCGACGACGTGCTCCATGCCGGCGGTGTGGAGATCGGCGACCGGCGCGCCGCTCTCGGCGTCCCACACCTGCGTGCCGACCGGCACGCGCACGAAGAGGTCCTCGCCGGCGGCGCCGTACTGATCCTTGCCGCGCCCCGGCTCGCCGCTCTTCGCGATGACCTTTCGGCGGTAGCGTAGGTCGAGGAGGGTCGAGAGCCGGTCGTCGGCGCGGAAGACGACATCGCCGCCTTTGCCGCCGTCGCCGCCCGCCGGCCCGCCGAAAGGCACGAACTTCTCCCGGCGGAAGGCGACGCTGCCGTTGCCGCCATCGCCTCCGCGGACCTCGACCGTGACCTCGTCGACGAAGCGCATCGTAAATCTTTTCCGTCCTCGGGCCGCCTCGTCTACGTCGTGCGCCCTTGTGTCGCAAGGTGCCGCGGCCTCCACGTGGGTGTCGCGGATTCGCGAACCGTCATCTAGGATGGCGGGCGAATGGGTCCCGAGAGCTCCCGGCCGACGCCCCTCGGCGTCGCTCGTGCACGTTTCGTCGATGGTCTGCCCCGCAAGGCGGCGGAGCTCCGTGGGTCGATCGCGCTGCTCGCAGCGACGCCCTCCGAGGAGCGGCCGCGCGAGGAGCTGCGGCGGCGCCTCCACGCCCTCTACGCCTCGGCGCAGGTCTTCCAGATCGCCGCGCTCGCGGGCGCGCTCAAGCATGCGATCACGCGGCTCGACGGTGCGCGCGACGAGAAGCGCGCGCTCTCGTCCGACGACGTCGACGCGCTCGCGACGGTCGCCGCCACGCTGCCGGTGCTCGGGCGCACGGAGCCGAGCGCACCGCCGCCGTCCGCCCCCGATGACGCCGACGACGTCGACGAGGACAGCGTGACGTCGCCCGGTCTCGCGAGCGCCGTGCCGCCGACGCCCACGAGCGAGCCCTGGAT
>JALYRN010000926.1 GCA_030855295.1 Myxococcota bacterium
CCCCCCGGCGGCGCGACGGCAGTGCAGGTCGGCACCGACACCGACTGGATCGCGGTGAGCGCGGGCGTCGAGCACACGTGCGGCATCCGCGGGGACGCGTCGGGCGGCGCGCTCTACTGCTGGGGCAGCCAGCAGTTCGGTCGTCTCGGCGACGGCATCAGCATGGGGACGGCCGAGCAGCCGATCGCGATCGACACGGGGCGGCGCTACGTCGAGGTCGCGGCAGGTCAGTACCACTCGTGCGCGCTCAGCGTGGACGGTGAGGTCTACTGCTGGGGCGTCGGCGCGCGCGGTGCGACCGGGCTCGGGCTGCCGGGCGACGCCGACGTGCCGACGCTCGTGAGCGCGCTCGGCATGCCGATGGACGCGATCGCGGTCGGATGGACGCACTCGTGTGCCGCCGCGATCGACGCCGACACGCTGACGGCGCTCCGGTGCTGGGGCGATGGCTCGATGGGCCTGCTCGGCAACGGCGCGACCGACGACGAGCACGAGCCGATCACCCCGATGCTCGTGCCGGCGCCCTGACGGCGGACGCGCGGGACGAGACCGGCGCTCCGGTCCTCGCGCTCGCAGTCTGCTCGCTCGCGCTCACATCACGCCGAGCGGGCACCCGTCGCGGAGCGGATCGCCGCCATCGGGCCCCGCCTGGAGCTCCGGGCAGAAGTCGTACGCGTCCGGCACGCCGTCGTCGTCGCGATCGCGCAGCGGACAGCCCAGCAGGTTCGGATCCGGATCGGCGCCGGCCGGCTCGGTGCTGCAGAGGTCTCGATCGTCGCGCACCCCGTCGCCGTCGCGATCGAGCAGCGGACACCCCGGGTTGTCGGGATCCTCGAGCATGCCCTCCTCGATCTCACCACAGTGATCCTCGCGATCGAGCTGCGCATCGCCGTCGAGGTTGCCCGGGCCGGGCGTCGCCTGTCGCATCGTCACCGACACGCCGATCGACAGGAGCAGCGCCGGGTCGGTCGCGGGATCGGTGAGCATGGTCAGCCGCGCCATCGGCCCGATCCGCAGGAAGCTCGCGACGTCGAAGGCGTAGCCGAGCCCGACGTCCGCACCGTGCGTCGTGACCCCGCCCGACACGCCGTAGACGTGGTGCGCGTCGATCCATCCGTCGCCCTCGATCTGCGCGACATCGGTCCAGTGGAACCGCAGCCCGAGGTGCGTGCCGGCCCACGCCCCCGCGTTGCCGGACTGCGCACTGATCGCCATGCCCGTGACGCCAGCGTGCACGCCGAGCCACGTCAGGAACGGGATCTCCAGCGATGCGGTCGCACCTCCGCCGAACCCGATGTCGTCGCGGTGCGCGTCATCGACGCCGTGCACGCCGAAGAGCTCGATGTCCGGGAGGATCCACGATCGATCGACGCGGCGCCGCGGCCGCGCGCGCGCCTGCGCGAGCGTCCTGGGGGGCACGTAGTGCGGCGCTCGCGCCCTCGAGACCCAGGGCTCCGGCGCGTCGTCGCTCGGTCGCCCCGGCCAGCCGACGATGCTCAGACCCAGCGACAGCACCCACACCGGCGTGCCGTCCGGATCGTCGATGTACTGCACGTGGACCGACGGTCCGGCCGAGAGCGCATCGAAGAACGAGAACGCGACGCCGAGCCCGGCGTCGAGGCCGTGCCGCGTGATCGATCCCGACAGGCCCCAGATGTGGTTGACCTCGAGCCACGCGTCGGGCTCCCAGCCGAACAGCTCGCCCCAGTGCAGGCGCAAGCCCGCGCGCGTCCCGAACCACGCCACCGGGCCTTCGCCGTACAGCGCGAACATGTGCCCGCCTGCCGCGAGCGACACCAGCGGGTGCGGGCGCAGGAGCAGCGACAGCGACGCTCCCTGACCGACGCCGAGCGAGCTGGACTCCGGGTCGAGGCCGAGCGCCACCGAGAGATCGAGCGCGAGCCCGACCTCCACGCCACGATCCTCGCCGCGATCCTGCGCGCGCGCGGCTCCCGGCGCCGCGACGGAGATCGCCACCGCCGCCAGCGCGAGCGACCACCGCGCGGCTCGACCCGGAGGCCGACCTGGACACGACGCGGCCGTGGGTCGCACCGGGCGAGCGTACCGGAGCACCGCCCTTCCTGACGAGCGGCCCGGCCCGGTCGTGCGACCGTGCTCACGGCCGTGCGGAACGTCAGACGCGTGTCCTTGCTGCGCGGCGCGCATTCTGCGCACCCTCTAGGGGCTCATGACCCACGTCGCGCGCCGTTGGGCTCTTCTGGCCGCCGTGGTCGCGAGCCTCGGGTGCCAGACCGAGACCTGCCCACCGGGCGTGACCGACAGCATCTTCTGTCGCAACGGCCCCGACGCGAGCCTGGACGGGTGCGTCGGCGGCGCGCCCTGCTCGCCGCCCGACGACCTCTGCGCGTCGGGCGTCATGCGCTGCGAGCTCAGCGGCCCGCGCTGCGAGGTGACGGGGCGGCTCGCGGAGGGCGATCCGTGCGGCGACGGCACCCTCACGTGCGGTGCCGACGGCACGTGCTCGGTCTGCGCCGACGGGGCGCTGTGCAACACCGGCAACCCGTGCCTCGGCGGACACGTCGACTGCGGAGCCGGCGCGCCCGTGTGCATCGCCGACACGCCGATGGACGGGATGATGTGCGGCACCGGCGGCGTCTGCGGCGGCGAGGTGTGCAGCGAGTGCATCCCGGATCTCCTCTGCAACACCGGCAACCCGTGCACGACCGGGCACACGACCTGCCCCGATGCGAGCACCACGATCTGCGAGCCCGACACCGATCTGCCGCGCGGCATCAACTGCGGCGCGGGGCTGGTCTGCGACGGCAGCGGCACCTGCAGCGTCTGCAGCCCCGGCGCGGTGTGCAACACCGGCAACCCCTGCACGACCGGTCACATCGACTGCGGCTCCGGCGATCCGGTGTGCATCGTCGACGGCGAGGTGACGCCGGGCGCGGGCTGCGGCTCGGGCGGCATCTGCAGCGGCGCGGGCGAGTGCAGCGAGTGCGTCGCGGGCACGGTCTGCAACACCGGCAACCCGTGCACCGTCGGCCAGGTGATGTGCCCGGCAAGCGGCGGAACGATCTGCGCGATCGCGTCGAACCTGCCGGCCGGCGTCCGGTGCGGCGTCGGCATGGCCTGCGATGGCGCAGGCAGCTGCAGCACCTGCATCCCCGGGGACCCGTGCGTCACCGGCACCTGCGAGACGGGCGCGATCGACTGCTCCGGCGGCAGCGCGGTGTGCGTCGGCGCGGGCATGCCCGCGGCGACCGGTGCGGTGTGCCGGCCGCGCGTCGACGTGTGCGACGTCGCGG
>JALYRN010000927.1 GCA_030855295.1 Myxococcota bacterium
GCCGACGCTCGTGCTGATCGACCGCGACGGCGTGGTGCGCGGCGCGTGGCGAGGCGTCTCGCGCGGCCTGCGCGCCGAGCTCGAGCGCGCCATCGACGTTGCGCTCGCGCGTCCGGCGCGATGAGCGCGGTCGTCAGCGCGCGGTGAGCAGCTCGACGATCGCCGTGGTGACCTCGGCGTCGTTCATGATGAACGTGTGCAGCGCAGCGACGGCGCGATGCTCCGCGCCGGGGAGGCGCGTCTCCTCGAGCGCGACGAGGCCGTCGGAGATCTCGCCGCCGAGCGGGAGCCACGCCGCGCGCGGCCCGGCGGTCCCTGCGAACACCGTCGTCGGCACCTCGGGGATCGGCAGCGCGTCGTAGAACGCGGCATCGCCGAGGCGCTGTCCGGCGTCGCGCGTCAGCGCGCGGAACACCACGGAGTCGCGCAGGAGCGTCGCGACCCGCGATGTGCGGTTCGGCGGAGCGAGCATCACGAGGCGCGCGAGCCCGGGCGGCAGATCAGGGCTCGCGAGGCGGGCGACGACGTTGCCGAGCGAGTGCCCGATCACCGCGTAGGGCCCCGCAGCCCGCTCCTCGACGTGCGCCACGAAGCGGGCGGCGATGCTCGCCAGATCGTGCTCGCGCACCCGGTAGCCGAACGACGAGACCTGCATGCCGGCGCGCCCGAGCCGCCACGCGAGCAGCGCGAGCGAGCGCGGGGTGCGGCCCATGCCGTGGACGAGAAAGACCTGCATTCGTCAGCGCGTGCGCGGGTCGACCCGCAGCGCGCGCGCTCCGCAAGGTACCATCGAGGCGCCGATGCAGGCGCTCGCCCATTTCGTGCTCGTCGCGTTCCTGCGCCTCGTCACGCGCATCTTCTTCCGGCGCATCGAGGTGGTCGGACGCGAGCACGTGCCTGCGGCCGGGGCTCTGATCTTCGTGGGTAACCACCCGAATTCGCTCGTGGATCCGGTGATCATATCGACCACCTGCCCGCGCCCGGTGCGGTTCGCCGCGCGCGACGGGCTCTTCGCGTCGCCCTTCCTGCGGCCGATCCTGTGGGCGCTCGGGAGCGTGCCGATCAAGCGCCGGCAGGACCACGCCAGCCCCGCCGCGGGCGAGGCAGGCGTCGACAACGCCGACGCGTTCCGCGCGCTGCACGACGTGCTCGCGGGCGGCGGGGCGTTCGGGATCTTCCCCGAGGGCGTCAGCTACACCGAGTCCGAGCTGCAGCCGCTGAAGACCGGCGCCGCGCGCATCGCGCTCTCGGCGCTGGCGGAGGGAACATCGATCACGTTCGTGCCGGTCGGGCTCTCGTATCGCCGCAAGCAGCACTTCCGAGGGCGCGTGCTGGTCCAGTACGGCAGGGCGATCGTGCTCGACGCCGAGTGGCGCGCGCGGCACGAGAGCGACCCGCGCGCCGCCGCGCGAGCGCTCACGGCGGAGATCGATCTCGCGCTGCGCGCGCTGACGCTCAACGCGCCCGACTTCGACACGCTGCGGGTGCTCGACGGGGTGCGCCGTCTCTACGTGCCGATCGATCGCGATCTCTCGCTGGCCGAGGAGGCCGAGGTCACGCGGCGCCTCGTCGCGCACTGGCGCGCGAAGCACGAGACGCCCGAGGTGCGCGCGCTCTACTCCGACGTCGAGAGCTACCTCGCGCTGCTCGAGGCGCTCGGTCTGTCCGACTGGGATCTCCGCCGTCCGGTCTCGCGCTTCGACTGGTCGGTCCGCGTGCTGCGCCACGTCGTGCTGCTCGCGGTGCAGGTGCCGCTCGCGCTGCCGGGGCTCGTGCTGCACTTCCCGCTGCTCTGGGGCGCGACCCGCGCGGGCGAGATGGTGCTGGCGCGCGACGACGTGCGCGCGACGATGCGCATGATGATCGCGACCGGCGGCGTGCTCGCCTCCCACCTCGCGGTCACGGCCGCGATCGTCGCGCTCGATCCCACCCCGCGCGGCGCTGCACGCGCGGCGTTCGCGCTCGCCTTCTTGGCGATCTCGGGGCTGGCGGCGATCCGCGTCCTCGAGAAGCAAGCGATCGTACGCCACGGCCTCCGCGTGCTCAGCCGGATCCTCGCGCTCCGGGGCGAGCTCGCGGCGCTGCGTGCCCAGCGTGACGCGCTCCGCACACGTCTGATCGAGCT
The DNA here is from genome assembly GCA_030855295.1 of Myxococcota bacterium. Classification (GTDB taxonomy): domain Bacteria; phylum Myxococcota_A; class Polyangia; order Polyangiales; family Sandaracinaceae; genus Sandaracinus. The sequence goes on from JALYRN010000927.1 coordinate 2,126, forward strand.
CACGATCGCGCACGCGGATCCGGCGATGGAGCGGATCGTCTCGAACGAAGAGCTCGTCAGCAGTACGGGTTGAAGTGGCTCGGCTGCGTCGAGAGCCCGAGCCCGACCGGGAGCGTCTCGCTCTCCGCGGGCGCGCTGCGAACCGATGCCCAGCGCCGCAGCACGTCGCCGACCTGGAGATAGACCGCGCCGTCGCGCCCGACCTCGAGGATCGGCTGTCCCTCGCCCTCGGCCATGCGCGCGATCGCGCCGGTCGCGAGCTCGATGCGATCGATCACGAATTGGTCCGCGTACCCGCAGTCGCCCGACTGGCTCGAGATCGCGAACGCGACGCCCGCATCCGCCGAGACGCGCACGGTGTGGTCCGCGAGACGGCGGTGCGCGGCGTCGAGCGTGTGCTCGCCGCCCGGCGTCCGCAGCACGGCGCGCGCGAGCTCGAACCCCGGAGCCGGCGTCTCGGGGTGCCACGAGACGGCGCCGATGCCGAGGCGTGTGCCCTCGATTCCGCGGCGCTCGGCGCGGGTGCCGGTCGCGGACACCGAGCGCACGGTCGGCCTCGGCCCTCCCTGCCACCCGGGGAGCCCCACGCGCACGTCGCCGTCGGAGCCGAGCGCGGCCGTGAACCCGTAGCTCTCACCGAGCGCGGGTCGGACGTCGAGCTCGCTCTCGCCCGTGGGCGCGGCGTAGGTCCGGACGTGCACGCGATCGACCGGCAGATCCCCCTCTGCGTCGTTCCCCTGCAGCGTGACGAAGAGCGACCTCATCCGGTCCGCATCGAAGTGCGCGGCGACGATCGGCCAGTACGGCGCGGGCCGAGAGCTCTCGCGGACCCGCGGTCCCATCGGAACGAACCGACCGGTGTCGTGCGACCAGATGCCCGGCTGCGCCCACACCCAGGCCAAGCGGTGCTCCACGACGTGCGACCCGCCCGCGACCAGCGAGGCGCGACCTGCCGCGGCCGCGGTGTACTGCGCGGCGATCGCGGCGACGAGCGTCGTCAGCTCGGCGCGCAGCGGCTCGAGATCGGGATCGCTCGTGGCGCGCGGTGCGTTCGACGGCAGGTCTTCGCAGAGCAGCGCGCGCAGCTCGCGGCGCGCTTCGTCGAGCGAGCCCAGCCGGGCGCGGGCGCACGCGAGGTTGAAGCG
>JALYRN010000146.1 GCA_030855295.1 Myxococcota bacterium
GTGCGGTCTCGATCGGACCGAGCGAGAAGGTCGACAGCCACGCCCGCACCAGCGGCGGCAGCGCCCCGCCGAGGCGCGCCTCGATGCGCGCGAGATCCTCGCTCGCGACGCGGGCCTCGACCGCGCGCCACCGCACCCAGCCCGACGGATCGGGCTCGCCGTCCCACATCGCCGGCGGCACGCCGCCGTCGTCGGGATCGAACGGTGGCTCCTTCGCGACGTACACGTTGCGTCCGTTCGCGACCCATCGGTCGATCAGCACGCGAATGCGATCGCTGCTCGCCTGCTCCACCACTCCGCCGTATCGCACGTTCGCTCCCCCTGCCTACAAAGACAACGGCGCGCCGAGGAAGCTCAGCGCGCCGAGATCCAGTCCACCCACCGAGCTCAGATCAGAGCCTGTCTAAAAAATCGGCTCGCCCGCTCCGGACGCTTCCGTCCGCGCGCGAAGCGCGCGCTCCCGTACGCGCCCTCCGGGGCGAGCACTCCTGCCGAGGGCTCACTCGGCGAACTTCACGTACTCCCAGTCGAACGGCTTGCCATCGACGCCCTGCTTCGGCGGTGCGATCCAGTTCGCGATCTTCCCGCGCTCGTGCACGGGCTTCATCAGCGAGCGCACGTACGCGCGATCCTCGGTGGTCGGGAGCCACTTGCCGCGGTTCGCCTCGAACTGCTCGCGGCTGATCGGCTCGCCGGTCGGCGTGAACGCCTGCGCCGAGTAGATGCCCATCGAGCGGTTGAAGCGTCGGCTCGGGATGTAGAGCTCGGCCGTGACGCCGGACTTCTTGATCGTGTGGTTCCACTTGCGGCACGCGCGCTCGCAGTCGGCGACGTACTCGTCGCGGAGCACTTCGTTCATCGCGTTGCGGAGCGGGACCTCGCGGGAGCCGAGGCGGCCCTCCTCCGCGGGGACCATCATCTCGTAGACGTCCTCGAGCGCCTTGTGGTCCGTGTACTTGTCGCGCTCGCGGAAGCGGCCCTTGAGGCCGGTCGCGAAGTAGTCGGCGGCGTTGCTCGAGATCTCACCGCCGAACAGCTCGACCGCGCTCGAGAACCAGAAGTTGATCCACTTCTGGACCGTCCCGAGATCGATGCCGCCCTGCGCGCGCGCATCGCCGTTCGGATCGAGCATCTGCAGCTCCGACGCGCGCTGCACGATGCGCTCGATGCCGGTCTCGCCCGTGAAGAGATGGAAGCTCTCTTCGGTCAGCATGAACTGCGTCGCGCGCGCGAGCGGATCGAAGCCGCTCTCGCTCAGTGCCGCGAGCTGATACTTGCCGTCACGATCGGTGAACATCGTGAACATGAAGAACGAGAGCCAGTCGTCGGTGGTCTCGTTGAACGTCTGCAGGATGCGGGGCGTGTCGGGATGACCGCTGCGGCGCTGAAGCAGCGCCTCGGCCTCTTCGCGTCCGTCGCGGCCGAAGTACTGATGGAGCAGGTGCACCATCGCCCAGAGGTGGCGGCCCTCCTCGACGTTGACCTGGAAGAGGTTGCGCAGGTCGTACATCGACGGCGCCGTCTTCCCGAGCTGGCGCTGCTGCTCGACGCTCGCGGGCTCGGTGTCGGCCTGCGTGACGATGATGCGGCGCAGGATCGAGCGCAGCTCGCCGGGAACTTCGTTCCACGACTTGTCGCCGATGTGATCGCCGAACCCGATGTCGCGCTCGCCCTCACGCGGCGTGAGGAAGATGCCCCAACGATAGTCGGGCATCTTCACGTACTCGTAGTTCGCCCATCCCTTCGGATCGACCGCGATCGCGGTGCGAAGGTAGATCTGATCGTTCTGGAAGCCGTCCGGGCCCATCTCGAGCCACCAGCTCAGGAAGTCGGGCTGCCACTTCTCGAGTGCGCGGAGGAGCTTCTTGTCCGATCCGAGATCGACGTTGTTCGGGATCGAGTCAGTGAGCGACATGGCTTTACTCGAGGCGAGAATAGGGCTCGCGAGAATACGCAGGTCGTGCGGTGCCTCACTTCCGAGGTACGCGCGTGCGGTGCCTCACCCGCAAGGGAATTCGATGCGCGTGCGAGCGCGCGAGCGATGCGTTCGCGCACGTGAGGACGCGCGCCTTCGCGTGCCGCGATCAGCAATCGAGATCAGCAATCGAGATCAGCAATCGAGATCAGCAGCGCGTCCAGCTGAACGTCGGACGATCCGGCTGGCCGTACTTCGTGAGCGCGCCCTGCGGACCGACCGCGTTGGGGCGCTGGAAGATCCAGTTCTGCCACGCCGACAGACGCGCGAAGATCTTCGTCTCCATCGTCTCGGGACCCGCGAAGCGAAGGCTCGCTTCCATGCCCGTGAGCGAGTCGGGCGAGAGGCTCACGCGCTCTTCGATCGCGATGCGCACGTCGTCGTCCCAGTCGATCTCGTCGGGCGCGAGCGTCACGAGCCCGAGCTCGAGCGCGGCCTCGGTCGGGATCGCGCCTTCGGTCTGCAGCACCTTCGCGGTGCGCTCCGGCGCGCCGAGGAAGCGACCATCGAGACGCGAGATGCCGCTCGACGTCGGCATCGCGCCGGCGTTCGACGGCGAGATCGCGATCGTGACCTCTTCGTCGTCGTCGGCGAGCATGTAGATGCGGTCGGCCGCGAGCGCGAGCTCGAGCAGCGAGCCACCGAACGCGGAGCCCTTCTCGATCAGCGCGAAGATCGATCGCGACGTCAGGTCGAGGCGGCGCAGCACGCGCGCCTGCAGTCGCAGGATCTCGTTGGCGACCCAGCTGTCCTTGGCCGCGTGCAGCGCGCGATCGGTCGCGACGACCTTCGCGGCGTCGCCCTCGGTGCGCAGCACGAGCATTCCGACGTCGAGGTGATCGATGCGCAGCCGCAGGAGCGCATCGTCGATCTCACGGAAGCAGCGCAGCGACCACTGCGCGGCGCCGGCCTTCGCGATCGCGTCGCCGTCCTTCGGCACCTCGCCGTCGGGCGCCTTCACCGTCAGCGTCGCGACGCGCGCCTCGGCGTCCGCCGCCAGCGTGACGAAGCGATAGCGGTAGGTCGCTCCCTTCTCGCCGAGCGCGTCGATCTCGGGCGCGAGCGGATCGAGCTCGATCCCCGCGCCTTCCTTCGGCGCGGGGCCTCCCGCGCTCTTCGCGAGCGCGCTCGCGCGCTCCTTCACCGCCTCCGCGAACCGGCTGCGCGGCGCGATCGCGTCGACGACGCCCCACTCGATCGCACGCTTGCCGCGCACGCCCTCGCTCGTCGTGCAGAACACGTCGGCGAGATCGCGGCGCACCTTGCGCTTGTCGACGAGCCGCGTGAGGCCGCCGGTGCCCGGCAGCACGCCCAGCAGGGGCACCTCGGGCAGGCTGACCGCGCTCGAGCCGTCGTCGATCAGCAGGATCTCGTCGCACGCGAGCGCGAGCTCGTAGCCGCCGCCGGCGCACGGTCCGTTCACCGCGCAGAGGAACTTGATCCCGCTGTGCGCCGAGGCGTCCTCGAGGTAGAGCCGCGTCTCGTTGGTGAACTTGCAGAAGTTCACCTTCCACGCGTGCGTGGAGGAGCCGAGCATGTAGATGTTCGCGCCCGAGCAGAACACGCGCTCGGTGCCGCTCGTGACGACGACGCACTTCACGCTCGGGTGCTCGAAGCGCAGCCGCTGCACCGCGTCCGCGAGCTCGATGTCGACCCCGAGATCGTACGAGTTGAGCTTGAGCTCGTAGCCCTCCACCAGACCACCCTGCGGATCGACCTGCATCGCGAGCGTCGCGATCTCTCCGTCGATCGAGAGCTTCCAGTGCTTGTAGCGGCTCGGGTGCGTGTCGAACGAGATGGCCATACGCGGCTCACGATACGTGAGCGCCGCTGCGCTCGCGGCGATCATCGTGCGAATCCGCACTGGCGACGCGGGATGCGCGGGGGCCTATGCTCCTTCGCGTGACCGACCTCGAAGCAGTCTCTGGTCGTCGCCGTTCCTCGCGGCCGCCGTCTCCCGGGCCATCGCCTCGCAGGCCATCGTCCGGTCCGTCGCGGACCGAGGTCGAGTGCTGGTTCGACTACTCGAGCCCGTTCGCGTACCTCGGCACCACGCAGATCGAGCGCATCGCGCGCGAGTGCGGTGGGCGCGTCGTGTTCCGGCCCTTCGTGCTGGGCGCGCTCTTCAAGGAGATCGGCACGCCGCTGGTGCCGCTCGAGACGTTCTCTCCGGCGAAGCGGCGGCACGCGCAGCTCGATCTCGAGCGATGGGCGGACCACTGGGGCGTGCCCTTCCGCTTCGCCTCGCGCTTCCCGCTGCGGACCGTCGACGCGCTGCGCGTGACGTTGCTGGCGCCCGAGGCGAACCGCGCGCTGCTCGTGCACGCGATCATGCGCGCGACGTGGGTCGACGATCGCGATCCCGCGGACCCCGACGTGCTCCGCGCGTGCGTCACCGCGGCGGGCCTCGACGCCGGCCTGCTCGAGCGGGCAGGGGAGGCGAAGCAGGCGCTCTTCGACGCGACCGCGGACGCCGTGCGCGCCGGCGTTCCGGGCGCGCCGACCTTCGTCGTCGGTGAACAGCTCTTCTGGGGACAGGACCGTCTGGAATTCGTCGCGAAGGCGCTCTGCGGCTGGCGTGTCGACGTCGTGGGCCCCAGGATTACCGGGCCTTCCGCGGAAGGGGAGACCGACCAGACGTGAGCACGAATTTCTCGATCTTCGGCATCCCGGTCCGCGTGCACGGCTCGTTCTGGCTGACGTCGCTGCTGTTCGGGTTCTTGATGTTCCGCGCGCAGCCGTGGGCGATCGCGATCTGGGTCCCGCTGATGTTCCTCGGTATCCTCCTGCACGAGCTGGGGCACGCGCTGATGGTGCGTCGGTTCGGGCTCCCTGCCGAGGTGGACCTGGTCGCCATGGGAGGGTTGACTCGCTTTCCGGCGGGACGCTTGAGCCACTGGCGCAGCATCCTCGTCAGCTTCGCGGGGCCCGCGGTCGGCATCGTGATCGGCGGGATCGCGCTCGCGTGCTTGTGGTTCGGGCCGGCGCTCCCGGCGGGCGGCGCGACGGTGCTCTGGATCGTGATCTTCACGAACCTCGGCTGGGCGCTGCTCAACTTGCTGCCGATCGTTCCGCTCGACGGCGGGCAGATCATGTCGTCGATCCTCGATCGCTTCTTCGGAATGCGAGGCCAGCGCTGGGCCCGGCTGATCTCGGTGGTGGTCGCGTGCGCGATCGTCGCGATCGCCGTCAGGAGCGGGCACTACTTCATGGTGTTCATCGTCGCGATGCTCGCGATCGAGAACTACCGCGCCTGGCAGATGGAATCGAACTGGTCGGCGGGCGTCCGCGGTCAGGCGCGCGCTCGGCCGAGCGTCGCTCCTTCGAAGGAGCCCGAGCCGCTCGAGGCGCAGCTGCGCGAGGGATGGAGCGCGCTCGAGGAGGGCGACGCCAAGCGGGTCCGGCGCATCGCCGAGACGCTCGTCGCGCGGGCGCGCAGCGACGACGATCGCTACGAGGTCGCGCACCTGTTGGCGTGGGGCCGCACGCTGACCGGCGATCCCGAGGGCGCCTCGGAGGCGCTGCTCCTGCTGCCCCGCGGCAAGCTCCCGGACGCGCTGCTCGAGGGAACGATCCTGCTCGACCTCGGCCGGCGCCGCGAGGCGGTGCGACCGCTGACCGAGGCGATCGTCGATCGCAACGACGACTTCGTCGCGACGCGCCTCGCGCGCGCCGCATCGGGCGCGGCGCGGTACGACGAGGTGATCACGCTCCTCGGCGATCGCGGCAAGAGCGAGAAGGTCGGCGCGCGTGCGCTGCAGATCGTCGTCAACGAGGCGTTCTACGCGGGCCACCACGAGCCGGCGGCGCGTATGTTCGAGCTGCTCTTCGAGCGCTTCGGGCAGGCGAGCGACGCGTTCAACGCGGCCTGCGCGCTCGGCCAGGCGGGGCGGGCGCTCGAGGGCATCGAGTGGCTCCGGCGCGCGGTCGAGGCGGGGCTCGCCGATCCCACGGTGCTCGACACCGACGACGATCTCGCGCCGCTGCGGGCACTGCCCGGGTACGAGACGCTGCGGGCGAAGGCCGGTCTCTCGGCCTGACGCGGCTTCCTTCCCGGGCGAGGTCCGGTCTATCGTGCCGTGATGGCATCGCAGCCGCGGGTGGCCGGTGGAATCGCTGGCGCGCTGGTGATCGTCGCCGCCTTCGCCTTCGCGTCGTGCGGCGGCCGCGAGGCGAGCGGCGACGAGGGAGATGCAGCGCGCCCCCGGGTCGCGGTGTCGATCTTCCCGCTCTACGACGTCGCGCGCCGCGTCGCCGGCGACCGTCTCGACGTCGTGCTGGTGCTCCCGCCGGGTCGCTCCGAGCACGGCTACGACCCGACGCCGCGCGAGATGGCGCGCGTGGCGAACGCGCGGATGGCGCTGGTGGTCGGCCTCGAGATGGACGAGTGGGCCGAGCGCATCGTGCGCGGCGCGAGCGACGCCGAGCCGGAGATCGTGCGGCTCGGTCCGCAGCTCTCGCCGCGCCACATGAGCGCGCACGAGGTCGGCCTCGAGCTCGAGCACCAGCCGCACGAGCGCGAGCACGACCACGACGAAGGCGAGCACGAGCACGAAGAGCACGAAGAGCACGGCGAGCACGGCGAGCACGAGGCGCCCGGCCACGACGAGCACCACCACCACGCCGGCGGCCTCGATCCACACTTCTGGCTCGACCCGGTGCGCATGCAGCGCGCCGCGGCGCTGATGAGCGACGCGTTCGCACGGCTCGATCCCGAAGGCGCGAGCGGGTACCGCGAGCGCGCTGCGCGAGTCGATCGTGAGATCGGCGCGGCGCACGCGGCCGTCGAGGAGCGCGCGCGCGGCTGGTCGCACCGCACGATGGTCACGTTCCACGGCTCGTTCGGGTACTTCGCCGACCGCTACGATCTCCGCATCGCGGCGGTGCTCGAGCCGTTCCCCGGTCGCGAGCCCACGCCGCGCTACATGCAGGAAGTGCTCGGCGCGATCCGCGGCAGCGGCGCCGCGGCGCTCTTCTCCGAGCCGCAGCTCGATCCGAGGCCTGCGCGCGTGATCGCGGCGCAGGCCGGCGTTCCGCTCTTCGAGCTCGATCCGATCGGCGGCACCGGCGCCAGCACCAGCTACGAGGCGCTGCTGCGCGCGAACGCCGACGTGCTCGATCGTGCGCTGCGATGAGCGACACGGGGAACACGCTCGCGATCGAGGCAGGCGCGCGGCAGCTCACGGTGCCCGATCGCGAGACGCTGCCGATCGTCCTCGACGCCAAGGACGTCACGGTGGTGATCGAGCGGCGCGTGATCCTGCACGGCGTGACGTTCTGGATCCCGAAGGGCGAGTTCGTCTGTCTCTGCGGGCCGAACGGCGCGGGGAAGAGCACCTTCCTCAAGGCCGTGCTCGGCCTGCTCCAACCCACCGCCGGCTCGATCGAGATCCTCGGCAAGCCCGCGCACGAGGGCCGCCACGCCGTCGGCTACGTGCCGCAGCGCAAGAGCTTCGATCGCGACTTCCCGGCGCGCGCGATCGATCTGATCGTCGCGAACATCCGCGGCACGTGGCCGTTCCGCATCACGCCGCACGAGCGCGAGCGCGCGCGCAAGGTGCTCCGCCGTGTCGGCGGCGAGGTGCTCCTCGAGCGGCCGATCGCCAGCCTGAGCGGAGGCGAGACCCAGCGCGTGTTCCTCGCGCGGGCGCTGGTGAACGATCCGGCGCTGCTCATCCTCGACGAGCCGACGGCGGGCGTCGACGTGAAGGGGCGCGCCGAGTTCCTCGAGCTGCTCGCAGAGGTGTCGGCGTCGGACGAGCTCGCAGCGATCCTCGTCACCCACAACCTCGCGGCGATCGCGCGCACCGCCGAGCGCGTCGTGTACCTGAGCGACGGGCACCTCACGGCGTGGGGCCTGCCGCACGAGCTGCTCGGGCGTCGCTCGTTCGAGGCGCTGTCTCCGCACGACGCGGGACCGTCCACCTATCCCGACGAAGACTGAAGCGAGCGCGATGGACTGGTTGCTCGAGCCGCTCTCGCAGAGCTTCATGGTGCGCGCACTGATCGCGGGCACGATCGTCGGCGGCCTGTGCGCGACGCTCGGGGTGTTCGTGGTGCAGCGCGGGCTCTCGTTCCTCGGCGACGGGCTCGCTCACGCCGCGTTCGGCGGCATCGCGCTCGGCCTGCTGCTCGGCGTCGCGCTCGAGGGCGCCACCTGGGTCGCGCTGCCGTTCACGATGATGATCGCGCTCGGCATCGCGTGGGTGCTGCGTCGCGGGAAGATGCGCGGCGACGTCGCCGTCGGCGTGTTCTTCTCGGTCTCGTTCGCGCTCGGCGTGCTCTTCCTCGGGCTCCGTCCGCCCGACGCGCCGCCGGTCAACATCGAGACGGTGCTCTTCGGATCGATCCTCGCGATCTCCGCGCACGACCTCTGGATCGTCGGCGGCGTCGCGCTCGCCTCCGGCATCGTGCTCGCGCTGACGTGGTCGCGCCTCGCATACGCGACGTTCGATCCCGAGCTCGCGTCTCTCTCGGGCGTGCCCGTCGCCGCGCTCGACTCGATGCTGCTCGCGCTGGTCGCGGTCGTCATCGTGGTCGCGGTCAAGACCGTCGGCATCGCGCTCGTCAGCTCGTTCATCGTCATCCCGGCGGCGACCGCGCGCATGCTCGGCCGCACGCTGCCGGGGGTGGCCGCGATCGCGCTGGGCCTCGGCACCGGCGGCGCTGCGCTCGGGCTCCTGCTCAGCTACCACCTGAACGTCGCGAGCGGCGCGACGATCATCCTGACTCTCGGCGCCCTCTTCGCGATCACCCTCGTCGCTCGTCGATTGTGATCCGTCGTGGCCCGCGGCGTGCCTATCTGCGGGCCATGCGATGGCAGCGCGGTCGGCGGAGCACGAACGTCCAGGACTTCCGGGGGCGCGGTGGCGGCGGTGGGTCGCGAATGCGCATCCCGATGACCGCAGGTGGGGCGCTCGTGATGCTCGTGCTCGCGGGCGTGGCGATCGTCGCGGGCGTCGATCCACGGCTGATCGGCGCGCTTCTCGGATCGTCGGGCGGGGGCTCACAGGTCGCTCCCTCGGCCCCAGGGCCCGCGCCCGCGCCGTCCGATCCGCAGGCGAGCTTCGTGTCCGTGATCCTCGCCGACACCGAGGACACGTGGCCGCCGCTGCTGCAGCGCAGCGGCATCCCGTACGACCCGCCGACGCTGGTCCTCTTCGATGGATCGATCTCGTCGGCGTGCGGCTTCCAGTCGGCGGCGGTCGGACCCTTCTACTGCCCGGGCGACGAGCGCGTGTATCTCGACCTCTCGTTCTTCCGCGAGCTCGCGACGCGCTTCGGCGCGCCCGGCGACTTCGCGCAGGCGTACGTGATCGCGCACGAGGTCGGGCACCACGTCCAGAACGAGATCGGCGTCTCGTCGCAGACGGCGGCGCGCATGCGCACGCTCCCGGAGGCCGACGCGAACGCGCTCTCGGTGCGCGTCGAGCTTCAGGCCGACTGCTTCGCGGGCGTGTGGGGGAACCACGCCGCGCGACGCGGTCTGCTCGAGCCCGGCGATCTCGAGGAGGGGCTGCGCGCCGCGGCGGCGATCGGCGACGATCGTCTCCAGCGTCACTCGCAGGGTCAGATCGTCCCCGAGAGCTTCACGCACGGCAGCTCCGCGCAGCGCGTGCGCTGGTTCCGCACCGGCTTCGAGTCGGGTGATCCCGCGCGCTGCGACACCTTCTCGGCCTCGATGATCTGACGCACGGCGGTCCGATCCGACGCTCGCCGTGCGCTACGCTCGGCGCCGTGGAGCAGGGCTGGGGCACGTTCGAGCAGCGGGGCGTCGCGATCGAAGAGCGCGACGCCGGCACCGCGCGTCGGTTGTTCCGTGCATCCCTGGGCGCGTTCGTGGCGTCGTGGATCGCGGGCACGGCGGGATTGGGGTTCACGGTCGCGGGGATCGGGGAGATCGCCGAGGCGCTCGCCGGGCTCGGCGTCTCGATGTTCTTCCTCGCGCCGTTCGTGGCGGGGCTCGGTCTCGTCGCCGCGCTCCGCGCCAAGCGCCGCGCTGCGAACGTGAGCGTCGCGCGCGGCGTGCTCGACATCGCGCCGATCGGGGGAGGAAGCGGGCGGCTGGTGTCGCGGAGCGCGATCGCGAGCGCGGTCCACACCGTCGACGGGGTGGTCGTGATCACCCTGCGCGAAGGCGACGTCCTGCGGATCGAGCTCGGCGCCGCGCTGCGCGCGGATGCGCTGCTCGACGCGCTGGCGATCGGTGCCCCGTCGAGCCGCGCCGTGATCTCCTGGCAGTCGGCGCTCGTCCGCGAGGGGACGCGCGCGGCGATGCTGGCGGCGGTCACGATCGCCGGCATCGGGACCGCGTTCGTCGCAGGAGAGCTCTGGCCAATGGTCGTGTGGAACCTGCCGTTCGCGGCCATCGTCGTGTCGGCGCTCGTCGCGCGCAGCGCGGGGCTGCGCGAGCTGGAGATCGGCGCGGACGTGATCACGGCGCGCGCGAGCTCCGCAGCGGCGCGATCGGTGCGTCTCGCCGACGTCGCCGAGGTCCACCGTGCCGCACGCGAGATCGTGCTCGTGCTCCGCGACGGACGCAGAATCGCGATGCCCGCCGACGCGCCCGCCGAGGTGCGACGCGCGATCGAGCGACGCATCGAGGAGGTCCGCGCGCGCGCCGCCGATCGTCAGGACGACGCGATGCTCGCGACGCTGCTCGATCCGACCGGGCGCACCTGGGA
>JALYRN010000928.1 GCA_030855295.1 Myxococcota bacterium
CGCCCCCGCCGCGCGCCGCGCTCGCGCCCGACGGTGGCGGTGCGCCGCCCGCGATCGTCGCTGCGGATCCCGGGACGCCGTCGACGATCCGCGAGCAGGCGGAAGCGGTCGGCGATCTCGACATCTCGGATGGCATCGATCTGCCGCCGCCCCCGCTGACCGACGAGCCGCCCGCGGAGCGACCGGACCGACCGGTCGCCGATCCGGCGTACGTGCTCGGCCAACGCGAGGCGGGCGTTCGCCTGCTCGACACCACGATCGAGCGGCTGGCGAGCGAGGCGGAGGAGCTGCAGCGCAGCGGTGATCGCGAGGGCGCGCAGCGCTTGCGTATCCGGCACCAGCGAGCGGTCGCGCTCCGCGCGCGGCGCGCAGCCGAGCTCGAGACGATGCGCGCGGGCGGTGAGCTGCCGAGCACGGATCCCGAGGATCGCGTGCGCGAGGGCACGCTCGTGCCCGAGGAAGAACCGCGTTGACGCTCGGCGCGCTGACCTACGGCGCGCTCGCGACCTGCGCGCTCGCGCTCTGCGGGTGCGCGCCGGAGCCTCCGCCGTCCGACTGGCCGCTCGAGCGCATCGTCGGCGAGATCCTCGAGCCGAGCTGCGGACAGTCGGGATGCCACTCGCACCCCGAGCCCGCGCAGGGCCTCGACCTCTCGTCGGCCGACGCCGTGCTCCGCACCGCGGTCGGACGGTCGCCCACGATCGGCAGCGCATCGGGGCTCTATCCGGCGATCGTGGTGCCGGGCGATCCCGAGCGCAGCTTCTTGATCGCGAAGGTGACGCTGCCGGGCGCCGACGAGGGGCTGCCGATGCCGCCGAACGAGTGGATGCTGACCGAGGAAGCGGTCGAGGTGCTGCGCGAGTGGATCGCGACGATGCCCGCGGAGAGGGCGCGATGAGGAGGTCGGTGCGCGCGCTCGGGATGGCGCTGGTGGGCGCGGTGGCGCTCGCGGCGTGCGCGCCCGAGGGGCCGACGGTGGAGCCGATCGATCCGCTCGAGCCGCGCACTCGACAGCGCCTGGTGTTCCGCGATCCGCAGGAGTGCCGCGACTGTCACCCCGAGCACGTGCGCGACTGGGAAGGCTCGATGCACGCGTATGCGATGGTCGATCCGGTCTTCCATGCGCTCGCGGATCTCGTCGCGTCGGACTTCGAGGGGCAGGCCGGTCAGCTGTGCACGCAGTGCCACTCGGTGCCCGGCTTCCTGGGGAACGAGACGGTGGTGTCCCGCGCGCCGGACGGACAGTTCGAGCAGCGGACGGAAGGCCTGAGCCCGGTCGCGCAGGCAGGCGTCTCGTGCGACGTGTGTCATCAGATCGCCGAGGTGCTCGCGCCGCAGAACGCGAACATCCGGCTGGTGCCCGACGGCACCGTGCGCGGGCCGTTCGCGGATCCGCAGCCGAACGCGTTCCACGCGTCGATCGAGAGCCCGCTGCACCGGAGCGGTGAGGTGTGCACGGGGTGCCACGCGTTCGTGCTGCCGATCGTGGGGCGCGAGGTGCCGCTCGAGACGACGGCGCACGAGTGGCGCGACGAGTATCTCGCGGGCGGCGGAGAGCGCTCCTGTCAGGACTGCCACATGGTCGCGCGCGAGGGACGCGCCGCGGTCGACGGGCCGATGCGGACGATCCACGCGCACACGTTCGAGGCGGTCGACATCGCGCTGGTGGACTTTCCCGATCGGGAGCGACAGCGCGGGCTGGTCGAGGCGCTGCTGCGCACCGCGGTCGAGATGGACGTGACGGTGATGGCGGATCCCCTGCGCGCCGAGGTCGGGCTGCGGAACCTGGCGGGACACGCGGTGCCGAGCGGGGTGACGGTCGAGCGACGGATGTGGGTCGAGCTGCAGCTGGTGCGCGACGAGGGGGGCGAGGTGATCTGGTCGACGGGCGTGGTCGCGACCGACGAGGATCTCCCGGATGGGATCGACGAGCGTCCGAACGATCCGGCGCTGTGGTGGTTCGGCACGCTCGCGCTCGACACCGAGCGCCCCGGCGTGCCCCCGGAGGTGATCGAGCTCGGGCATCGCGCGAGCGCGGTCGAGACGCGGCTGCTGCGACCGCACGAGCGACAGACCCGGACGATCGAGGTGCCGCTGGCGCCGGCGGCGGGCGCGTACACGCTGCGGGCGCGGCTGCTGATGCGGCCGATGCAGCCGCACCTGCTGCGCACGCTCGAGCGGCTGCGGGTGCGACCGCTCGCGCCGGGGCTGATCGAGCAGCTGCCGATCTTCGAGATGGCGGCGCGCGAAGTGGCCGTCGTGGTGCCGTGATCGGGGCCTCGGCGGCGGCGCCACTGGGATAGACTCCGGCTCGTGATGACGGCGCGTCGAAGCGGGAGCGCTGGTTGAGCCGGACGCTCCTCGACGTGCTCGACGATGCGGCGCGGCTCGCGCCGGACGAGCAGATCGTCCAGCTGCGCACCGACGGGCGCGAGGACGTGCAGACGTACGCGGCGCTCGACACCGAGTCGCGCGCGGTCGGCGTCGGGCTCGCGGCGCTCGAGCTCGAGCGCGGCGCGCCGGTGTTGGTCTTGTGCGATCGCGGCGACGACTTCGTGCGCGCGTTCTGGGGCGCGCTGCGCGCGGGGCTGGTGCCGGTGCCGCTGGCGCCGGATCCGGAGAAGCTGCTGTCGGTGTTCGCGGCGCTCGAAAGGCCGCCGATCGTGGTCTGCGACGACCTCGCGCCGCTGCTGGAGGCGGGCGCGGCGCAGATGGGGATGAACGCGCGCGTGCTGCGCACGGCGTCGCTCGCGGCGGGTACCGGCGATGCGAGCGCGCTCGATGCGATCGCGCGACCGCACCCGGACGACGTCGCATACCTGCAGTTCTCGTCGGGCAGCACGGCGTCGCCGAAGGGCGTCGAGATCACGCACGCGAACGTGCTCGCGAACCTCGCGCAGATGCGGGTGTCGTGCGGGATCCGCGAAGGCGACGTGGTGGTGTCGTGGATGCCGTACTTCCACGACATGGGGCTGGTCGGGACCCACCTGATGCCGCTCGCGTGCCGCTTCCGTCAGGTGAAGATGGGGCCGCTCGACTTCGTGCGCGATCCCGCGGCGTGGCTCGCCGCGGCGCATCGACACCGCGCGACGCTGCTGTCGGCGGCGAGCTTCGCGCTCGGGCTGATCACGCGGCGGGTGCCCGACGAGGCGCTCGACGCGCTCGATCTGTCGACGGTGCGCATGCTCGGCGTGGGCGCCGAGCCGATCTCGGCACGGGCGGTGCGCGCGTTCTCGGAGAAGCTCGCGCGCGCACGGCT
>JALYRN010000929.1 GCA_030855295.1 Myxococcota bacterium
CCAGCGCCGTGGTCAGCTCGAGCTCGCCCTCGTGATCGGTGCCCCGCGCGCCGATCGCGGCGCGCAGCGCCTCTCCGGCGACGTCTCGCTGGCTGGCGAGGGCAGCGAGCACCGCGCGGCGCAACGACGCGAAGATGCGCGCCTCGCCGTCGCTGGCGGCGACGCGCGCGGTCGCATCGACGAGCGCCTTGTCGAGCGGCTCGTCTTCCGCGAGCACCGCGACGGCGATCGGTGATTCGGCGCGATGGCCGTCTGCCATTCACCGACAGCGTATCCGAGATCGCCGCGGTCCTGCGAACGATCTCGGGCTCGCTCGTGGACACCCGACACTATCCCTTGGCGGCCTCGATCGCGGCGAGGGCGGCGCGGGCCTTGGAGACGGTCTCGTCGTACTCGGCGTCGGGATCGCTCGCCTCGACGAGCCCCGCGCCGGCCTGGACGCGCAGCTCGCCGTCCTGCTCGACGAGCGTCCGGATCGCGATCGCGACGTCCATGTTGCCGCTCCAGCCGACGTAGCCGACGGCGCCGCCGTAGATGCCGCGCGGCTCGGGCTCGAGGCCGTCGATGATCTGCATCGCCCGCACCTTCGGCGCGCCGCTCAGGGTCCCGGCGGGGAAGGTCGCGGCCAGGAGATCGAGCGCGTCGCGTCCCGGCTGGAGCGTACCGGCGACGTTCGAGGTCATGTGCATCACGTGGCTGTACTTCTCGATCGCCATGCGCTCGGTGAGCTCGACGGTTCCGGTCGCGCACACGCGCCCGAGATCGTTGCGGCCGAGATCGACGAGCATCACGTGCTCGGCGCGCTCCTTCGCGTCGGCGAGCAGCTCCTCGGCGGCGCGCTCGTCTTCCTCGTCGGTGGCGCCGCGGCGGCGCGTGCCGGCGATCGGCCGCACCTCGGCCCTGCCGGCCTCGAGGCGCACCAGCGTCTCGGGGCTCGCGCCGGCGATGCGGCACTCCTCGAAGCGCAGGAAGAACATGTACGGCGAGGGATTGATCGCGCGCAGCGCGCGGTAGACGTCGAACGCGTCGATGCCCGCGGACGGAACGCGGAAGCGCTGCGAGAGCACGACCTGGAAGATGTCGCCGGCGCGGATGTGCTCCTTGCACTCCTCGACCGCGGCGCAGTACCGCGCGCGATCGAACGAGCTCGGCGGCACCGGGAGATCGTGGCGCATCGGGCCCGGCGGGCTCATCGGGCGCAGCGCGACCGAGCGCTGCAGGCGCGCGATCACCGCGTCGATCCGGGCGAGCGCGTCGTCGTAGGCGATGCGGAGCTCGCGCTCGTCGCGGCCCTCGGGGACGCGCACCGGGATCACGATGCGCGCGGTCTGGCGGAGATCGTCGAACACGACGATCGGTCCGCCGATCGCGAAGGAGAAATCCCACTCGCCCTCGCCCCGGCGATCCTCGCTCGGCAGCGCGGTCGGCTCGAACGCGCGCACCGCGTCGTACCCGACGTACCCGACGGCGCCGCCCCAGAAGCGCGGCAACCACGGCACCGCAGGCGGCCGGAACCGCGCGAGCGTCGCGCGTAGCTCGGACCACGGATCGACGTCGTCGCGCACCTCGGTGCGTCCGCTCGCGAGCGATCGAATCTCGAAGCGTCGCCCCCGGCCGCGGACCTGCAGGTCGGGATCGAACCCGACGAACGAGTAGCGCGCCCACTTCTCGCCGCCGACGACGCTCTCGAGGAGGTAGCTGCCGCTCTGTCCGGACCCACACAGCGCGGCGTACGCGCTCACCGGCGTCAGCGTGTCCGCGAGCACCTCGCGCGTGACGGGGACGATCGAGGCATGTTCGGACAGCGCGACGAGCTCCTCGAACGACGGACGTGCGGGTCCCATGCGTGGGCTCATATCACGGTCACGAGGCGCGCTCGATCGGGAGCGCACGGTCGAGGAGCTCGCGATGGGGTTGCTGCAGGACGTGACGATCAGCGCGGTGCCGCTCGACCGCTTCGTGCCGGTGCTCGGCGCGGAGCGGGTGTCGGACGCGCGGGCGCTTGCGGCACGGCTGCGCGAGAAGCTCGCGGGCGCCGCGATCTGGAACGTGAACTCGACCGCGATCGGCGGCGGGGTCGCGGAGATGCTGCCGTCGCTGCTCGCGTACGCGCGCGCCGAGGGCATCGACACCCGGTGGGTGGTGATGCAGGGCGAGCCGGAGTTCTTCGCGGTGACCAAGCGCCTGCACCACGCGCTGCACGGCAGCGTCGGCGCGGGCGGTCTCCCGACCGAGCAGGATCGTGCGGTGTACGAGCGGATCACGTCGGCGAACGCCGCGGATCTCGGCGGCCGGCTCGGCCCGGGCGACGTCGTCATCCTCCACGATCCGCAGACCGCGGGGATGGCGCCCATGCTGCACGCGCGCGGCGCGCGCGTGATCTGGCGCTGCCACATCGGGCACGATCGGAGCGGCCCGGAGGTCGAGTCCGCGTGGGCCTTCCTCGCGCCCTATCTGCGCGACGTGCCCGCCTACGTGTTCTCCCGGCGAGAGTACGTCCCGCCCCAGCTCGACGCGGCGCGCGCCGCGATCGTGCAGCCCTCGATCGACGCGTTCTCACCGAAGAACGTCGAGCTCGACGAGGCGACGGTGCGCGCGATCCTGCACCACGTCGGGGTGCTGTCGGGGCCGGCGCCGCCGGGCTCGCACCCGGTGTTCCCGCGGCGCGACGGAAGCCCGGGGCGGGTCGAGCGGTTCGCGGATCTGGTCCTCTCGGGACCGCCGCCGTCGGCCGACACGCCGCTGGTCGTGCAGGTCTCGCGCTGGGATCCGCTCAAGGACATGTGCGGCGTCATGCAGGCGTTCGCCGAGCTGGTCGAGAGCGGTCGCGCAGGGCGCGCGGAGCTGGTGCTCGCCGGGCCGAACGTGCGCGGCGTCGCCGACGATCCCGAGGGCCCGGCGGTGTACCGCGACGTGCTGCACGCGTGGCACGAGCTTCCGCCCGAGGCGCGCGTGCGGATCACGCTCGCGACGATCCCCACGAACGACGTCGACGAGAACGCGGCGATCATCAACGCGCTGCAGCGCCACGCCGCGATCGTCGTGCAGAAGAGCCTGCACGAGGGCTTCGGGCTGACGGTGACGGAGGCGATGTGGAAGGCGCGACCGGTGATCGCGACGCGCGTCGGCGGCATCCAGGATCAGATCGTCGACGGCGAGACCGGCGTGCTCGTCGAGCCCGGCGACCGCGACGCGTTCACCGCTGCGCTCGCCGCGCTGCTCGCCGACGAGCCGCGGCGCGAGGCGATGGGCCGCGCC
>JALYRN010000147.1 GCA_030855295.1 Myxococcota bacterium
GATCGAGACCGAGCCTCGCGCGCAGGTGCCGGTGCCGACCTCCGAGCGCGTGGTGAACGCCCCGAGCGTGGTGGCGCACGACGCGCCGCGCGTGGTGAACGTCACGAGCGCGGTGGCGCACGACGAGCCGCGCGCCGACTCCGACCAGTCGCGGCCGCTGCGCCCGCGGATGGGCCGCATCGCGATCCGCCGCTGATCAGACGGCCGGGAAGAGGCCGCGTCCGCCCGGGGTTGTACCGCGCACGGCGTCGCCGTGCGTGCCCTCGAGGCAGGGGCCGAGATTGCTGGTGTGGCACCAGGGTCCTAGGATGCCGGTGTGGTTCTGCCGTCGGGTGGGGGCGGGACGACGCCAGGAGGACGCGCATGAGCGAAGAGTTCCGCTTCGATCACTACATCGAGACCCGGAAGAGCGGTGATCTCGGTCGCGGTGATGCCACGCGCTACGCGTACTCCGCGGACGTCGCGATGCTCCGCAGCTTCCAGCGCATCCGCCCGGTCGAGCTCGCGGCGGCCGCCGTCGTGCGCACCGGCAAGGAGATGGTGCGCGGTCAGCTCCTCGGGCAGGCCGTCAAGGTCGGCCCCAAGCAGTTCCCGCGGCTCCACGCGATCGCGAGCCACTGCGCGAAGGTGCTCAGCGTCCCGGTCCCGCAGATGTACGTGGTGAACCATCCGATGGTGAACGCGTTCACCTTCGGCACCGAGGAAGAGTCGTTCATCGTCCTGCACTCCGCGCTCGTCGACGCGCTCGACGAGAACGAGCTGAAGTTCGTGATCGGCCACGAGACCGGTCACATCCAGAACAAGCACGTCGTCTACGGCACCGCGCTGACGATCCTGACCAGCGGCATCCTCGGGATGGTGCTCGGTCCGCTGGTCGAGCCGGCGCTGGTCGCGCTGCGCGCCTGGTATCGCCGCGCCGAGATCACCTGCGACCGCGCGGGGCTGCTCTGCTCGGGCGAGCTCGATGCCGGCGTCGGGAGCTTCATGAAGCTCGCGATCGGCAGCCGCAGCCTCTACCAGGAGATGGACGTCGACGAGTACATCGCGCAGATCGAGGAGGGTCAGACGTCGGTCGGGCGCTTCTCGGAGTTCTTCGCGACGCACCCCTTCCTGCCCAAGCGCATCCAGGCGCTGCGCACGTTCGCGGACAGCGAGCTGTACCGGAAGCACCTCGGGCAGGACGGCGGCTTGTCGATCGAAGAGGTCGACGAGCGCACCAGCAGGATCATCGCGATCGTGTCGCGCGGCGAGAAGGCCGCGGCGAACGACCAGGGAGGGAGCGAGTCGTGAGCGAGCAGCAGAAGTCCGAGTACCAGGACAAGCGGCAGGAGGTGCTGACGTGCCTGCGCGACGTGGCGATCCTCGCCGAGGACAGCGGCGCGAACACGCTCGCGAGGAAGCTGCGCGACGACCGCATTCCACGCCTCGAGGAGGAGAAGTTCCACCTCGTCGTGCTGGGTGAGTTCAACCACGGCAAGACGACGTTCGTGAACTCGCTGCTCGGCGCGCCGGTGCTGCCGATGGGCGTGACGCCGACGACCGCGGTGATCCACCAGGTCGTGCACGGCGTGCGCGGCGCGAAGACCGTCGGCGACGACGGCGGCGTCAAGGGCATCTCGTTCGACGACGTCGGCCAGTTCGAGGTCGGCGGCACGGCGGCCACCGAGAACGTGCGCTACCTCGAGGTGAGCTATCCGTCGCCGCTGCTCGAGGGCGGCGTCGTGCTGGTGGACACGCCTGGCGTCAACGACCTCAACTCGACGCGCGCCGAGATCACGTACTCGTACGTCCCGCGCGCCGACGCGATCCTCTTCCTGCTCGATGCCGGCCAGATCCTGAAGGAGAGCGAGCGCGCCTTCCTCGCGAACAAGCTGCTGGCGCAGTCGCGCGACAAGGTGCTCTTCGTCATCAACAAGATCGACCTGCTCGACGAGGACGAGAAGGCGCAGGCGATCGCCTATGCGCGCACCCAGCTCGCGAAGCTGGTACCGGAGCCGAAGGTCTACGCGATCAGCTCGGAGCAGGCGCTCGGCGGTGACCGCGAGGGCTCGGGGCTGAACCTGCTGATCGACGATCTGAAGAAGTTCCTCTCCGACGAGCGCGGGAGGGTGCTGCTCGACAACGCGCTCGACGAGGGTCTGCGCACCGCGGGCACGCTCAAGCGCGGCATCGAGGTGCAGAAGCAGGCGATCGCGATGGATCAGAACGATCTCGAGCGTCGCCTCGGCGCGCTCGAGGGCGATCTGTCGTCGAGCGAGAAGGCGGCCGAGCGCCGCGAGCGCATCATCCGGGAGTCGCTCGCGGCCGTGAAGGCGCTGGTGCGCAAGGAGTGCGACGACTTCGGTCGCCGCTTCTCCGCGGCGCTGCCGCAGGAGATCGAGTCGAGCCGCGCCGAGGACCTCAAGCGCTACCTGCCGGGCTTCATGGAGGAGCGCTTCCGCTCGTTCGCCGATCGGCAGGGGCAGGAGATCCAGAAGCGCCTCGAGAAGGTCGCCGAGGAGGCGATCGCGTTCGTCGACGAGGAGGCGCGCCAGCGCGGCGAGAAGATCGCCGAGGCGTTCGGCCAAGCGCCCGACGTCGATCTCTCGGTGAACACGCTCGCGTACGACGTCGGCGTCATCGCGCTCGGCGCGTTCGGCGTGACGATGATGGCGCTCAGCAACGTGTTCGTCGGCGGCGCCATGGCGCTCGCGGCGCCGGTGCTCGCGTACGTGTTCCGCGAGCGCGCGGATCGCGATCTCAAGCGCCGCGCGACCGAGGAGGCGCCCCAGGCCGTGCTCAAGGCGGCGAGCGATCTCGCCGACGCGTTCGAGAAGAGCATCGACGAGTTCGGCGACAAGCTCGTCGAGTTCGTCAAGAGCGCCAACGAGGAGCTCTCGCGCAGCATCGCGGAGGTCGTGCGCCACGTGCGCGAGGCGCGCCAGCGCGGCGACACCGACATCGCGACGCTCGAGTCGCAGACGGGGATGTCGCTCGCGCGGCTCGCGTCGGTGGAGCAGAAGATGACCTCGCTCCGGACCTCGCTCTGGGCGAATGGCACCGGCGCCACCCCTCTCACCGAATAGCCTCACCTCGAAGAGGGTTCACCGGATCCGCGTCCGTGGTCCCGGCGACGATGGCTGCGGCGATCCGCGCAGTCTTCGTCGCCGATCCGCGCTCGAGCCGGTGTCGGGCATCCCCGATGCATCGGCGTCACGGACGCGGGCCCGGCCCGAGGTGAACCGTGCAGACGCTGGTGCTGACCCAATCGTACCAACCCCATCGAGTCGTGCCTTGGCAGAAGGCCATCACGATGCTGTTCGACGGCAAGGTCGAGGTGCTCTCGGAGTACGAGGAGGACATCCGATCCGTGAGCATCACGGTGAAGATGCCCGCGGTGGTGCGGCTGGTGCGGCACGTGCGCCACGCCAAGCGCGGCGTGAAGTTCTCGCGCGCGAACGTGCTCACGCGCGACGATTTCGCCTGCCAGTACTGTGGGCGGAATGCGTCGCCGCGCGAGCTGACGTTCGATCACGTGGTGCCGCGCTCGCAGGGCGGGCGCACCAACTGGGAGAACATCGTCACCGCCTGCGCGCGCTGCAATTCGCGCAAGGGTGGCCGCACCCCGGAGCAGGCCGGCATGAAGCTCTCGAAGCCGCCGGCGCGCCCCAAGGAGCTGCCGCTGATGCACGTCCGCTTCGACCTCGGCCGCAGCGTCCCCGACGCCTGGAAGAGCTGGATGTGGTGGCAGTCGGAGCTCACCGAAGGCGCCTGACGCGGAGCTGAGGGCGGCAGCCGATCGGCTCGCCGTCGCGTCGGGGTTCCGTGGTAGAAGCGTTCGTGGGCACCGAGCGCGGGGAGCGGCCAGGTCGTCGACGGTCAGGTCGTCGACGGTCAGCGCGCGAGAGATCGCGCGCGAGCGTTGTCGCGCCGGGGATCGATGGGGAGCGGTCGACGTGACGGCACCGGCTCGAGCTGACGGCGTCGTCCCCGGCGCAGGCGGCGAGGTGACTCGCACGGTGCTGATCGTCGAGGACAACACCAGCACTCGGCAGCAGATCCGCTTCGCGCTCGAGAAGGACGGCTATGCGGTCGTCGAGGCAGGCTCCGGCACGGCGGCGCTCGAGGCGGCGCGCAGCGCGCGCCCCGACCTGATCCTCCAGGATCTCGTGCTCCCGGACGCCGACGGATTCGCGCTGGTCGCCGCGCTCCGCGAGGGCGACGCGAGCGCCGTCCCGATCGTCGCGCTCAGCGGGTTCATGTCGAGGCTCGACGAGGCGCGGCTCCGCGCCGCCGGCTTCGACGACGTCGTGAGCAAGCCGATCGAGGGCTCGCACCTGCGCCGCATCGTGCGCGGGTTCTTCCCGGAGCCGGTCGCGGACGAGGAGCGATACGGCGCAGGAAGGCGGCTCTTGCTCGTCGATCACGACGCGGTGCAGCGCAAGCTCGGGAGCTACCGGTTCGCGAGGCTCGGCTTCGACGTCGTGCAGGCGGGAGACGGGAACGACGCGCTCGCGCTGGCGCGCGCGGAGGCGCCCGACGCGATCGTCGCGGACGTGCTCGTCCCGGGGCTCGACGGTTTCGAGCTCTGCGCGGCGCTGCGCAGCGAAGGGGCGCTCGCGTCGGTGCCGATCGTGCTGATGACCGCCACCTACGTCGAGGCGGCGGACCGCGCGCTCGCGCGAGAGCTCGGCGCGGACGACTACGTGATGCGCACGCCCGAGCTCCACGCGGTCGCCGTCGCGCTCCGGCCGCTGCTCGAGGCGCGACCTCCGACCGCCGCGCTGCGCTCGGCGGCCGATCCCGGCCTCCGGTACGAGCGCGCGCGACGTGCGACCCGGCAGCTCGAGAAGCAGGTCGTGCTCCACGCGGGTCTCACCCAGCGCCACGCGATGCTGTCGGTCGAGCACGCGATCCTCTCCGCCGTCGCAGGCGCGCTCGCGGCGGGCCGCGACGTCGAGGTCGCGCTCGACACCGCGATGCGCGCGTGCTTCGACGCCGGCGGGATCTCCGGGGGAATTCTCTTCACGTACGGACCCACCGCCAGCACGACGCGGTTCGTCGGGATCGAGCCGGCGCGCGCGGAGGACGTGCGCGACGAGATGGAGCGCGCGGGCGTAGAGCTCCGCGAGCGAGCGAGCGGCGTCGCGCCGTTCCGTGTCGCGACCGCGACGCTCGGAGCCGAGCTCGCCGAGCTGCTGCGGGGAGATCGCCTGTTCGCGCCGATCGTGCACGAGGACACGGTTCTCGGCGGCGTGTTGCTCGGCGTCGACCGCGACCTCGACGAGGATCGCATCGCGTTCGCGGCAGCGGTCGCGGGGCAGCTCGCGCTCGCGCTGGCGCTCGCGCGCTCGTTCGATCATCTCGCGGAGACCTCGAGGGTCGAGGGGGCACGCGTGCGGCTGCTGCGGGCCGTGCTCGATGCGATCGGTGATCCGATCGTCGTGATCGACAAGCGGTACGGGGTCTCGCACTGGAACCGCGCCGCGGTCGAGACGGTGGCGCTCGCGCCGACGTCTCCGGACCCTGCGGCGTGGCCGCGCGAGCAGGGCATCTACCACACCGACCAGACGACCTTGCTGCCTTGGGACCGACTGCCCGCGGTCCGCGCGCTGCGCGGCGAAGCGGTCGATCGTGAGGAGATGTTCCATCGCCCGACCGCCGAGCCCGAGGGGCGCTGGATGAGCGCGCATGCGCGGCCGGTCCGCGCGGAGGGCGACGACGTCGACGCGGCCGTCGTGATCTATCGCGACGTCACGGCCGAGAAGCAGGCGCAGGCGCGGCAGCTGGAGAGCGATCGACTCGCTTCGATCGGACTGGTCGCCGCGGGCATCGCGCACGAGATCAACAACCCGCTGACCGCGCTGATCGCCGAGCTCGACATGGCGCTCGAGGACGCGCACGCGGGCGTCTCCGGCGGCGATCTCGGTGAAGGCCTGCGCTTCGCGCGCGAGGCGGCCGAGCGGGTGCGCGTGATCGTGCGCGACGTCACGGTGTTCGCGCGCGGCGACAGCGACGTGCCCGCGCCGGTCGATCCGACGCGCGCGCTCGAGTCGTCGATCCGAATGGCGTCCCCCGAGATCCGCGAGCGCGCGATCGTACTGCGCGATCTCGAGCCGCTGCCGACGGTCGACGCCAGCGAGTCGCGGCTCGGACAGATCTTCCTCAACCTGATCATCAACGCGGCGCAGTCGCTGGCACCGAGGCCCGGACGCACCAACGAGATTCGCGTGCGCACCCGTACGCGCGCCGACGGCTTCGCGTCGATCGAGATCGAGGACACCGGCTGCGGGATGTCGGCCGAGGTGAAGGCGCGGCTCTTCACGCCGTTCTTCACGACCAAGCGGGCGACCGGCACCGGGCTCGGCCTCTCGATCACGCAGCGACTGGTCGTCGCGATCGGAGGGCGCGTCGAGGTCGAGAGCGTCCCCGGCGAGGGCACGACCTTCCGCGTGCTGCTGCCGCCCTCGCGCGAAGTGACGAGGCGGGCGAGCTCGTCCCGCGCGCCGGCGCCGCTCACGCGCGCCGCACGCGTGCTGGTGGTCGATGCCGATCCGATGGTGCGCCAGACGGTCGCGCGCGCGCTCGCGCGCCACCACGAGGTGCGCGCGGAGTCGAGCGCCGAGAGCGCGCTCGCGCACCTCCGCACCGGCGCCGCGTATGACGTCTTGCTCTTGGATCCGGTCATGCCGACGATGTCTGGGATCGAGTTCCACGCGCACGTGAGCGCGATCGATCCGGCGCTCGCCGAGCGGATCGTGTTCGTCACCGGCGCGATCATGAGCGCCGAGGTGCGGAGCTTCCTCGACCGCGGGACGAACGTCCGTCTGGAGAAGCCGTTCGACGGCGGGCAGCTACGCGCGATCGTCGAACAGCGCATCGGCTGATGTCCACGAACGCCGGCGCGCGCACACGGTCTCAAGGTCCGGCGGCGAACGGACGAAAGGTCTCTCATGGAAGGCAGCACGCGTGACCTGAGCGAGGCGACGCCCGAGTCCGTGGTCGATCGGCGGTACCTGATCCGCCGCGAGATCGCCCGAGGCGGGATGGGCTGCGTGTTCGAGGCCGAGCACGTCGTCACCCGCGCGAAGGTCGCGATCAAGACGCTCACACGACCGGCGCTGGACCACCCCGCCGCACACGCGCGCCTGATGCGCGAGGCCCGCGTGCTCGGCGTCCTCCGGCACCCGAACGTCGTGCTGGTGCAGGACGCCGGGAGCTGCCCGGCGCACGGTCCCTTCATCGCGCTCGAGATGATCGACGGCCGGCCGCTCGACGGGATCCTGATCGCGCGCCGCACGCTGCCGGTCGCGCAGGCGGTCGCGGTCGTGGTGCAGCTCTGCCAGGCGCTCTCGGCCGTGCACCAGTTCGGGATCGTGCACCGTGACGTGAAGCCGTCCAACGTGCTGATCGCGCGCTCGCCGCTCGGCGATCGTGTGGAGCTGATCGACTTCGGCGTCGCGCAGGTCGGCGCCGCGGACGACGTGACCGGAGAGAAGCTGACGAAGATGGGCGAGCTGCTCGGCACCGTCGAGTACATGTCGCCCGAGCAGATCATGGGGCGACCGATCGACGGTCGAACCGACATCTACGGCGTCGGCGTGCTGCTCTACGAGTGCCTCACGGGCGAGGTGCCGTTCGCCGGCAGCCCGACCGCGGTGATCGCCAACCTCGTCGCCGGCACGCGCCCCGCGGGGATCCGCGAGCGCCGCGGCGACGTCCCGCTGGAGCTCGAGGCGGTGGTGCGCAAGGCGCTCGAGATCGATCCCGAACGGCGCTACGGGACCGCGCAAGAGCTCGGAGACGCGTGCGTCGCCGCGCTCGCAGGGCAGACCGCGGCGCTCGATCTGCTCGAGGTCCGGACCGATCAGCGAGCACCGGCGGCGGCGCGCGAGGCTGCACCGACCGTCGCCGACAACATCCTGCGCCGCCGCCACTTCGTGCGCGCGCCCTACGTGACGCCGGTGCGCGTCCTGCGCGAGGGCCGCACGCTCGACGGGCGCACCGAGGACATCTCGGAGGGCGGCGTGCTCGTGGTCGCGGACGGCGAGACGGTCGCGAACGAGATGGTCAAGGTGCGCCTGCCGCTGCCGACCACCGGGCGCGTCGTCACGATCGACGCGGTCGTCCGCTGGATCAAGACCAACCGCAACCAGCGCGCGCTCGGCCTCGAGTTCGAGGGCGTCAGCGAGGACGTCAAGAACGAGATCCGCGCCTACGCCGCGCTGATGACCGGCGGCAAGGTGGCGCCGGCGAACCTCCGGTGAGCTCTCGAACGAAGGCGGTGGGCGCCCGGGTGCTCATCACCGTCGCGCCGGCGCGTCGAGCACCTCGCGGACCTTGCGCACCAGCGTCGCGGGCGTGATCGGCTTCTGCAGGAACGCGTCGGCGACGTCGTGTCCCGTCATCTCGTGGCCGGCGTAGCCCGACACCAGCAGCACGCGCATCTCGGGCCTTCGCGCTCCGCACCTCTGTGCGAGCTCCGGCCCGCTCATCGCGGGCATGACGACGTCGCTCACGAGCAGCTCGATCGTCCCCCGGTGCTGCTCGCAGATCAGCAACGCGTCGCTCGCGGTCTCGGCCTCGAGGACGGAGTACCCCGCGCGCTCGAGGATCGTTCGCGCCGCTCCTCGCACTCCGTCGTCGTCGTCGACCAGCAGGACCGTCTCGGAGCCGTGGGCCGGCGGCGGCTCGGTCGCCGGCGCGTCGCGCACACCTCCGGGCTCGACCGCCGGCAAGTAGATCGAGAACTTCGTGCCCGCTCCGGGCTCGCTCTCGACCGAGATGGCGCCGCGCGACTGTCGCACGATGCCGAACACCGTGGAGAGCCCGAGGCCGGTGCCCTTGCCGACCTCTTTCGTCGTGAAGAAGGGCTCGAACACGCGCGCCTTGGTCGCCGCATCCATCCCGAGACCGGTGTCGCTCACCGAGAGCAGCACGTACGGCCCCGGCGACACGCCGTGGCGCTCTGCGGCGGCGCCCTCGAGCTCGACATCCGCGGTGTGGATCGTGATCACACCGCCCTTCGGCATCGCGTCCCGTGCGTTCACCGCGAGGTTCATCAGCATGAGATCCAGCTGTGAGGGATCGGCGTGGACGGTGCGGCTGTCGGTGATGCTCAGCGACAGCTCGACGTCCTCGCCGAGCACTCGGCAGAGCATCCGCTCGATGCTCTGCACGCACTCGCGGAGCCGCAGCGGCTTCGGCGCGATCAGCTGCTGTCGGCTGAACGTGAGCAGCTGCCGGGTGAGCTCGGCCGCGCGCTCGCCAGCCTTGTGGACCTGCTCGAGGTCCTCGCGCATCGGCGCGGTGGGGTCGAGGTCGTCGAGGAGGAATTGCGTGTAGCTCAGGATGACGGAGAGCAGGTTGTTGAAGTCGTGAGCGACGCCTCCGGCGAGACGGCCGACCGCCTCCATCTTCTGCGACTGGCGCAGCTGCTCCTCGAGCGCGAGGCGATCGGTGATGTCTTCGGCGAACACGACCACGAGGTCGGGCGGAAGCGGCCCGATCGTCGCGCGGAACCGCCGCGCTTCACCGCTGCCGCGGAAGCGGTACTCGACCTCGCGCTGCAGCACGTGGGACTCTTCGAGGGCGCGCAGCATGTCGCCGACGATCGGAGTGCCTTCCGGCAGGAACTCGCTCAGCCGCGTTCCGATCGGACCGATTCCGCCCGTGGTCATCCGCGTCGCCTCGTCGTTGTGGTCCACGAAGACGAAGTCGGGCTTGCCGCCGGGGTCGGTCACGCGCTGGAAGACCAACGTGGGGATCGGCAGCGCCTCGAATTGCGCTCGGACCCGGCGTGCGACGAGCACCTGGTCGGTGACGTCGTTCCCGAGCGCGAAGACACCGGAGCGCGTGCCGTCCGCCTCGACGATCGGCTGATAGACGAAGTTCAGGTAACGGGTCTCGGTCGACTCGCCGCGCATCAGCGTCAGCGGCATCGCGGTGCCGACGAAGCGCTCGCCGGTCCGGAGGACGTCGTCGAGGATCTTCACGAACCCTTGCGCCTCTGCCTCGGGCAGCGCGTCGGCGACTCGTCGGCCGACGAGCTCGCGGCCACCGACGAGCGCGTGATACGCACCGTTCGCGAGCTCGAAGACGTGGTCGGGGCCACGGGCGGCGGCGATGAACGCGGGCGCATTCTCGAGCAGCATCCCCAGCCTCTTGCGCTCGAACTCGAGCGTCGCGATCAGGCGCTCGCGCTCGCGCGCGGCGTCGAAGCGCTCGGTGATGTCGAGCATCACCGCCACGCCGCCCTCGATGCGTCCATCGGCGCCGCGGATCGGCGCGCTCGAGTTGAGCACGTGCCTGCGGGTGCCGTCGGGACGCTCGATCTCGACCGGCTCGGCCACGATGGTCTCGCCGTGCAGGAGCGTGCGCGCGAGCGCCCACTCCTCGGTGCCGACCAGCTCGCCCGTGCTCTCCCAACGCGCGCGGTACACGCCGTACTCCGCGATCGTGCGGGCATCGGCCGCCACGCCGTAGATCGACGCGACCGCCGCGTTCATGTGGACGAGACGGCCGTCGGCGTCGGCGATCCAGACCGCGGTCGGGAGCGCGTCGAGCGTCGCCTCGAGCCGGCGGCGCGCGAGATCGGCCGCGAGCGAGGCCGCGTGGGCCGCGCTCTCGGCGCGCTTCCGCTC
>JALYRN010000930.1 GCA_030855295.1 Myxococcota bacterium
CGCCCGAGTTGCCGCGACCCGCGCTGGCGCTCGGTGCCCGCGCCGCGCTCGAGGGATATCTCGGTGGTCAGACGCTGCTCGGTGGCGACGTGATGCTCCGGCTCTGGCTCGCGTCGCGGTTCGGCCTCGAGCTCGCCGCCGGTGGGCGTGCCGGGCTCGACGTGGACACGCCGCGCGGGCGCGTGCGCAGCTGGTCGCTGGGCGCCGAGCTCGGGCCCACCTTCCTGCTCGTGTCGCCGCCGAGCCCGGTGCGGCTGGAGGTGTTCGTCGTCGGCCGCGTCGCCTACGTCGTGTACGACGCCGACGCGAGCGCGGGATCGATCGCGCAGCGCGCCGACGGCATCGCGGTGATCGCGCGCGCGGGGCTGCGCGCCGCATTCGCCATCGATCGCAGCGAGCTCGGCGTGCAGATCGGCGTGGGCGTGCCGCTGCTCGGGTTCGACGCGAGCGACGAGAGCGGAGCCATCACGGGCGTGAGCGGGCTCGAGGTGCACGCCGCGATCACGTTCCTCGCGGAGGTGCTGCCATGACGTGGCGGAACGTGCTCGTTGCGATCGCGCTCGTCGCGGTCGCGGGCTGTACCGAGAGCGCGATCGTGCTCGGCCCGGCCGACGCGGGGCTCGTCGACGTCGTCGACACCGGCGTGCCCGACGATGCGGGCCGAGACGCCACGCTCGACGCCGGCCCGATCGTCGGTGTGAAGGACGTGACCGCAGGGGGCGCCCACTCCTGCGCCGTGCTCGGTGGCGCGCTCTCGTGCTGGGGCGACGGCTCGGAGGGCGCGCTCGGCATCGGCGCGAGCGGCGATCTGCTTGCGCCTGCGCGCGTCGGCGACGACCGCGACTGGATCTCGATCGTCGCGGGCCAGGGCATGACCTGTGGGCTGCGCTCGGGCTCGGGCCTCTACTGCTGGGGCGCGAACGACGTCGGACAGCTCGGGCTCGGCGATCGCTCGCCGCGCGCGGTGCCGACGCCGGTCGCGCTGCCGGGCGTGCCGCTCCTGGTGCGCACGGCGCGGCGGTTCGGGTGCTCGATCCTCGACGACGGACAGCTGGTCTGCTGGGGCGAGAACTTCGAGGGACAGCTCGGCCGCGCCGACGCGAGCCCCGGCGAGGACGGCCTCACGCCCGAGCCCGTCGCCTCCGCGCGGACGTTCCTCGCCGTGTCCACGGGACAAGGCCACACGTGCGCGATCGCGAGCGACGGCACGCTGTGGTGCTGGGGCCGCAACACCGACGTGCAGCTCGGGCTCGGCGCGGGCGCGCGCGGGCAGATCCGCACCCCGACGCAGGTCGGGAACGCGACGAGCTGGGCCCACGTCGCGGCCGGGCAGGGCCATACCTGCGCGTCGCGCGAGGACGGCACGCTGTGGTGCTGGGGCGAGGACTTCGCGGGGCAGGTCGGGATCGCGCTCGGGTCGAGCTTCGACGTGCCGACGCAGGTCGGGACCGACACCGGCTGGGGCGCGCTCTCGACGTACGTCTTCCACACCTGCGGGGTGAAGGCGGACGGCACGCTGTGGTGCTGGGGGCGCAACGCCGAGGGGCAGCTCGGCGTCGGCGACATCATGGATCGCCTCGAGCCGACCCGCGTCGACGATCGCAACGACTGGGCACGCGTCAGCGCCGGTTGGTTCCACACCTGCGCGCAGCGGCGCGACGGCACGATCTGGTGCACCGGCGGCAACGGCGACGGACGTCTCGGCGTGGGCGACGGTGACCGCCGCCGATCGTTCGAGCTCGTGGTGGGCGCCGCAGTCGAGTGATACGTTCGCGGCGTGAGCGCTTCCGTCCCCGCCGAGATCGTCAACCCGGACACGCTCGCGCCGCCGCGCGGCTACTCGAACGGCATGGTGATGACGGGCCGCGTGCTCTTCGTCGCCGGTCAGATCGGCTGGGACCGAGAGGGCGTCTTCGCGAGTGACGATCTCGCCGAGCAGTTCGATCGCGCGCTCGCGAACGTGATGGAGGTCGTGCGCGCCGCGGGCGGCACCGCCGAGCACGTCGGGCGTCTCACGATCTACGTGACCGACAAGCGCGAGTACCTCGAGCGCACGAAGGCGATCGGCGCGGCGTACCGCACGCACATGGGCAAGCACTTCCCGGCGATGGCGCTCGTGCAGGTGGCGGCGCTGCTCGAGGATCGCGCGAAGGTCGAGATCGAGGCGACGGCGGTGCTGCCGTGACGGGCGCGCTCGCCTCGATCCGCCAGGACGGCTATCGCTTCGCGCTCGAGGACGGAGTCGCGACGATCACGCTCGATCGCCCCGAGCGAATCAACGCGCTGACCTTCGCGAGCTACGCCGCGCTGCGCGATGCGTTCCGCACGATGTCGGAGGCGCGCGAGGTGCGCGCAGTGGTGCTGCAGGGCGAGGGGCCGCGGGGCTTCTGCTCGGGCGGCGACCAGCGCGACATCATCGCCGAGCTGTTCTCGCGCGACATGCGCGGGCTGCTCGAGTTCACGCGCATGACGGGCGCGCTCGTCGCCGCGATCCATGAGTGTCGCGCGCCCGTGATCGCGGCGCTGCACGGCGTCGTGTGCGGCGCCGGCGCGGTGATCGCGATCGCGTCCGACCTGCGCATCGCGGCGCCCGACGCGCGCATCGCGTTCCTGTTCCCGAAGGTCGGGCTCAGCGGTGCCGACATGGGCGCGGCGTGGCTCCTGCCGCGCATCGTCGGGCACGGCCGCGCCAGCGAGATGCTGCTGACGGGCGACTTCGTCCCCGCCGAGCAGGCGGAGCGCATGGGCCTCTTCAACCGGATCGTCCCGGCCGACGCGCTGCGCGACGAGGCGCAGAAGCTCGCGCGCACCATCGCCGACGGCCCCGCGTTCGCGCACGCGATGACCAAGAAGATGCTCGACTACGAGGCGAGCGTGGACTTCGCGACCGGCATCGAGGCGGAGGCGCAGGCACAGGCGATCTGCATGCAGCACCCGGACTTCCGCGAGGCGCACGACGCCTGGGTGGCGAAGCGGCCGCCCCGCTTCGAGAGGTAGGAGATGCGAGCGCCGATCTGCTCCGACGACGTGATCGAGCGTGCGTTCTGCGATCCCGACGTGATCGCGCAGGCGTGGGCGAGCGCCGGGGCGGTGGTCGACGAGGCGGTCGGCCTCGAGGAGCACGCCGCGAGCCCGAGCGAGGCGCTGGTCGCGATCGTGCGGATGCTCGGCGCGCGCGGGCTGCTCGGCCTGATCGTCCCCGCCGAGCTCGGCGGCACCTACGAGCACGTCCGCTCGACCGCGATC
>JALYRN010000931.1 GCA_030855295.1 Myxococcota bacterium
CTGCTGCGCGTCGCCAGCCGCGGTGAGCACGCGCTCGACGCGGCCGCGATCGTGCGCGCCCCTCTGGCGGCGCGGCGCGAGGCCCTGCGCGCATGGGCGGAGACGACGACTGGACGAATCATTCGGCGCGCACACCTGGACGCTCTGGAGGTCGCGCTCCAGGGAAGAGGCTGCGCCCAGCTGCCGGGCGGTTGGGCCGTCCGCCTCACCGCCGGAACGCTGCGCGCGCACCTCGATCCGCGGCCCGACGGGTGGCGCGGAGAGCTGCTGGATGAAGAAGCATGAACCCCAGCGTGGCGAGCCCCCGAATGATTGATGGCCCTGGAACTGTGTGCCAACCTAGCCACGTGACCTGGAGCAGGCGCGCGGAGCTGTCTCTCGCTCGAGCAGCAGTGCGTCGAGCAGGAGTTCCACGCGTTCGGCAGTCCCCGAGCGCGTGAACGAGGTGCAAGTGAAGCAGAGCCACAAGACCCTCCTCCTCTGGCTGCTCCTGATCGTGATGATGTACGCGATCTATCAGCTGGTGACGAACGATCCTGCGCCGCAGCAGGTCGCGTTCAGCGAGTTCATCACCGACGTGCGCGCAGGGAGGGTCGAGCGCGTCCAGATCGCGAACCGCGCGTCGACCGGCGAGTACACGTACATGTTCGTCGACGGCGATCGCCGCGAGGAGCGCACGACGATCGGCGGTGCGGGGTCGCTCGAGCGCACCGAGGGCATCCTCGACGAGCACCACGTGCGGTTCGGACACGAGCCGACCGACCAGAACGCGATGCTGACCACGATCCTCTGGACGTGGCTGCCGATGCTGTTCCTGCTGGGGCTCTTCTTCTTCTTCATCCGGCAGATGCAGAACTCCGGCGGAAAGGCGATGAGCTTCGGCAAGTCGCGCGCCCGCCTGCTGAACGAGTCGCAGAACAAGGTCACGTTCGCCGACGTCGCGGGCATCGACGAGGCGAAGGACGACTGCGAAGAGATCATCGCGTTCCTCAAGGACCCGAAGAAGTTCCAGCGCCTCGGCGGCCGCATCCCGAAGGGCGTCCTGCTCGCGGGCGCGCCCGGCACCGGCAAGACGCTCATGGCGCGCGCGATCGCCGGTGAGGCGGGCGTTCCGTTCTTCAGCATCTCGGGCTCGGACTTCGTGGAGATGTTCGTCGGCGTCGGCGCGAGCCGCGTCCGCGACCTCTTCGAGCAGGGCAAGAAGCACGCGCCCTGCATCATCTTCATCGACGAGATCGACGCGGTCGGTCGCCATCGCGGCAGCGGCATGGGCGGCGGTCACGACGAGCGCGAGCAGACGCTGAACCAGCTCCTCGTGGAGATGGACGGCTTCGAGGCGAGCGAGGGCGTGATCATCATCGCCGCGACGAACCGTCCCGACGTGCTCGATCCCGCGATCCTGCGCCCGGGCCGCTTCGATCGCCGCATCATCGTCCCGCGCCCCGACCTCGTCGGCCGGCTCGGCATCCTGAACGTGCACACGAAGAAGGTCCCGCTGTCCGACGACGTCGACATGGATCTGATCGCGCGCGGCACGCCGGGCTTCAGCGGCGCCGACATCGAGAACCTGGTCAACGAGGCGGCGCTGCTCGCGGCTCGTCAGGACAAGGACTTCGTCGCGATGATCGACTTCGAGATGGCCAAGGACAAGGTCCTGATGGGCGCCGAGCGTCGGTCGATGGTCATCTCCGAGAAGGAGAAGAAGACCACCGCGTGGCACGAGGCGGGTCACACCCTGATCGGTCTGCTCGTGCCGAACCACGACCCGATCACGAAGGTCAGCATCATCCCGCGCGGCCAGGCGCTCGGCATCACGATGTCGCTGCCGAAGGAAGATCGGCTGAGCACCAGCAAGGAGTGGGTGCTCGACCGCATCGCGATGATCCTCGGCGGCCGAATCGCCGAAGAGGTGAAGTTCGGGCAGATCACCACCGGTGCGTCGAACGACTTCCAGAAGGCGACGCAGCTCGCGCGCGCCATGGTCACGGAGTGGGGCATGAGCGAGAAGCTCGGCCCGATGTCGTACGGCGAGCGCGAGGACGCCATGTTCCACATGGGCCCGAGCTTCCGGAACAAGGACTACTCGGAGCAGACGGCGCAGGAGATCGACGCGGAGGTTCGTCGCATCATCGGCGAGCAGTACGACCGCGCGAAGAAGATCGTGGAAGAGCACCTCGACAAGCTCGACCTGATCGCCGAGTCGCTGCTCGAGCGCGAGACCATCGACGGCGGCGAGATCGAGGCGATCATGGCCGGTCGCGAGCTGCCGCCGCGGACGCGCGTCATCCTCCCGCGCTACTCCGACAAGTCGGCGCAGAAGGCCAAGCAGCCGCGGAAGACGAGCATCTTCCAGCCGCGGCCGCGCGAGGTTCCCTCGGGCGGTTGATCTCGCGGTCGTCACGCCGCGCCGTCGGCGCGGACCGCTCGTCGAGATCGGCGTGCGGAGAGAGAGAGAGTCGGTGGGGGGGCGCGATGCGCCGCAGCAGACGGTGAGTGGAGCCGCTGGCGCCCGTGAGGGTACCGGCGGCTCGCGCGCGTCCGTCGGCATCGAGATCTGGGGCGTCCTCAACGTCACACCGGACTCGTTCAGCGATGGCGGCCGCTTCGTCTCGAGCGACGGCGCCCTGTCGGTCGCGCGCGCCCGGGCGCATGCCGAGGAGATGCACGCTGCGGGCGCCGACGTGATCGACGTCGGCGGCGCGTCGTCGCGTCCGCCCGGCCGGACCTACGGCGCGGGCGCACCCAGCGTGACCGAGGCCGAGGAGATCGCGCGCGTGGTCCCCGTCATCGAGGCGCTGTTCGCAATGGCGGAGGCCGCGATGGCGGAGGCCGCGATGGCGGAGGCCGCGATCGCGCGGCCGGGCCCGCGGATCAGCATCGACACGACGAGCGCGGCGGTCGCGGCGCGTTCGCTGGCCGCGGGCGCGAGCATCGTGAACGACGTCTCGATGGGCGCGAGCGACGCGCTGCTCGAGGTCGTCGCGCAGAGCGGCGCCGAGCTCGTCCTGATGCACACGCGCGACGGCGGGCGCGTCGATGCCCGCACGACGGCGTACGGGGACGTGGTGGCGGACGTGATCGACGAGCTCGACCGCGCCGTGGCGCGCGCCGTCGCACGCGGCGTCCGCGAGGATCGGATCTGGATCGATCCGGGCATCGGCTTCGCGAAGACGGCGGCCCAGTCGGCCGCGCTGCTCGCGGCCACGTCGCGGCTGGTCCGCGGCCGAGGCGACGTCGCGCACGGC
>JALYRN010000932.1 GCA_030855295.1 Myxococcota bacterium
CGCGCGCTCGGCGTCGCGTTCGAGGGGGCGCTCGCGTCGGCCGAGGCGCTCGTGCGCGCCGCGCGCAGCCAGCGCGAGCACGTCACGCAGCTCGACCGCGCGCTCGCCCGCACCGCGTGGGTGAGCACCCCCATTGCGCGCGGCGGCCGGGCGACGCTGCTCGCGCGCCGCGAAGAGGCAGTCGCGAAGCTCGAGGCGATCGTCGCGCGGCTCGAGGAGACGCTGGTGCGCATGGCCGCGTGCGTCGCCGATCGCAGCGCGATCGCGGGCATCGAGCGCGACCTCGCGGGCCTGCGCGGCGAGGTCGAGGTCGGCGAGAGCGTGGAGCAGGAGATCGCCGCGATCGGCCGCGGCTGATCGACGCGGTCGGTGCGCGGAGCGCGGCGGCTGACGCCGCGCTCACGGGCGGAGCGCGGCGGCTGACGCCGCGCTCACGGGCGGAGCGGACGGACGTCGTGCGCTAGACGCGCGAGCGAGAGCGCGCGGATCCCGTCGGCGAGAGGGTAGGTCTCGGTGCCGGCGTGCACGACGTCGAGGGAGTCGAGGCGCAGCGCGTCGATCGCGGAGCGCATCGAGGGCGTGACGCGCGGCGAGTCGGTCCGCTTGATCTCGAAGCCGAGGCGGCGCGATCCGCGAACGACCAAGAGGTCGAGCTCGGCGCCCGCGTGGGTCGCCCAGAAGAAGCACTCGCGCGCGTCGACGCCGAGGCGCGCGACGATCTCCATGAGGGCGAAGCCCTCCCACGACGCGCCGATCTTGGGATGTCGATCCAGCTCGTCGCGCGTGCGGATCCCGAGGATGGCGTGCAGCATGCCGGAGTCCGCGAGGTACACCTTGGGGGACTTCACCTGTCGCTTGCCGACGTTCTCGAAGAACGGGGTGAGCTGCCGGACCATGAAGGTCCCGGTGAGCACGTCGAGATAGCGTCGGACGGTGGTGTCGGCGACGCCGAAGGCGCGCCCGAGCTCCGACGCGTTCCACAGCTGAGCGTGGTGGTGCGCGAGCATCGACCAGAAACGCCGCAGCGCCACCGGAGGGATTCCGAGCTCGAGCTCGGCGACCTCGCGCTCGAGGAACGTGCGAGCGAGCTGATCTCGCCACTCGAAGCTCGCGGGCTCCGAGCGCGCCAGGAACGATCTGGGAAACGCGCCCCGCACCCAGAGGCGCTCCATGTGCGTCGGCCCGACCTCGTCCATCGTGAACCCACCGACCTCGTGGAACGCGACGCGGCCGGCGAGCGTCTCCGAGGTCTGCCGAAGGAGCGAGGGCGCGGCGCTACCGAGGACGAGGAAGCGCGCAGGCGTTCGCGGTCGATCGGCGAGCACCCGGAGCGTCGGGAAGAGCTCGGGGCGGCGCTGCACCTCGTCGATCACGACCAGGCCTCGCAGCCGCTCGAGCGCGAGGAATGGATCGGCGAGCCGAGCCTCGTCGCGAGGGCTCTCGAGATCGAACCAGTGGACGCGGTCGGTCGAGCGCGGGGCGGCCGCGCGCTCGGCGACGGCCCGCGCGAGCGTGGTCTTGCCCACCTGCCGGGGACCGAGGATCCCCACGACGGGAAACTGCCGAAGCAGCCGCCGAGTCTTGTCGAGGTGCCCGGCGCGCGCGATCATCAGGGCAACCTTACCTTGAATATTCGGTTCGTCGCGCCGAATATTCAAGGTGTCGGCGCGCACGCACCGCGGGCAGCGATCGACGCCGTCACCCGTCGGCGCCGCAGCCTGGCGTGCAGCTGTCCTCGACGCGCAGCGTTCCTGCCGCGCACTCGACGGAGTGCGAGCAGCAGAGATCGCTGCTGAACTGCGAGCAGTAGTACGCCCCCTCGCATGCGTCGCCCGCGGCGCCGCGCGCGAGCGCGTCCTCGCAGGTGCGGAGGCAGTCGGGCGCGCAGACGGTCTCGCTCTGCACCGCGCCGTCGACGCAGGTCCATGCGTGCATGCAGCACCCGCGCTCCTCGCGGCACGTGCCCTCGAAGCGGCACCGCGTTCCGTCGGGCGCGAAGGCGACGTCCTCGCAGCGGCGCACCTCCCCGGGCGCATCGTCCTGGCCGGCATCGGCGATCGGCTCGTGCGCCTGCCCGCAGCCGATCGCGAGCGCGCCACACACCAGCACGAAGAGCGACCACGCGCGCGGGCGTCCGAGCTGCGGAGGGGAGCGGCGCACCTCCGGAGCATAGCCGCGGCACGCTCGCGCGGCTCGTCGCCGACTGCCATGCTCGCGCCCCGAATGAAGCGCCCCGTCATCCCCGCTCTCGCCGCGCCGAGCGGCGCCACGCCCGCCGCGCGCCGCCGCGCGCTCCTGCTCGAGAAGGACGACGTGGTCGCGGAGCGGCTGGTCGCGCTCGCGCGGTCGATGCGCGCTGCGGTCGCAACGATCGCCGAGCCGCTCGCGAGCGCGGCGCACGTCCCGTACGGCGAGGCCATCGCGTCGCCGTTCGCGCTCCGCATGATCGCGATGGCGGTCGAACGGGGCGCGAGCACGGTGCACGTCGAGCTGCGGCGCGTGCTCGACTGGCCGCGCCTGCTGCGCGGCGGAGAGGGCACCGCCGACGCGATGCACGGAGTGTGGGATCGCGGCGCGCTGCGCCTCGGCAAGTACCAGCAGTTCCTGCAGGACGAGCCGTTCGCCGCGTACCACCCCGATCACGTCAGCAAGTGGTCGCCGCACGAGCTGATGCACCGCGCGTGCGGCTTCTTCTACCGGCCGGGGTGCACACGCTGGGAGCTCTATCTCGGGGCCCGACTCAACGAGCTGCTCCCCGTGAGCACGTGGTACGGGCTCGAGCAGGCGATGCGGCTCGACGAAGGCGCGTTCGATCGCGTCGCGGCGGGGCGCGCACCGGCGGCACGCCTCGAGGACGCGCGCTGGATCACCGACGATCCTCGGGCGCTCCGGCAGCGAGCGCTGCGCGCGGTCCCGCTCGTGCGGCAGAGCATCGAGCACGTCGAGCGGGAGCTCACCGCGATCGACGAGGAGATGAGGACCGGACGGCGCGTGCGCGTGCCCCATGCGTTCCTCGATGCGTCGAGCGATGCGCTCGCGTACGTCGCGGGGCACGGCCCGCGGCTCGAGCGCAACGGGCGCGCGATCGCGGATCTGGTCCCGGCCGCGCTCGATCGGTTCGAGGACGTCGGCGCGTACCGCGAGCACATCGAGGCGCGGCTCGACGCGCTGCTCTTCGCGCCGCTCTCGCTCGACGCAGAGCGCGCGCGCGCGCTGCGCGAGGCACGCACGCTCTGGGAC
>JALYRN010000148.1 GCA_030855295.1 Myxococcota bacterium
CGCGCGCGTCGGAGAGGGAGCACGCGAGCGAGCTCCGGGGGGCGATGTCGCTGCCCGACGCCGAGCGCGCCGTCACGCTCGCGCTCGTGCTCGCCTAGCGAGCTCGGGCTCGGTCACTGCGGGCAGCGCGCGAGCTTCGCGAGGCTCGGGGCGCGGGCGACCAGGAAGTCGCGGACGGCACGGACCTTCGCGGGCACGAGGCGCGCGCTCGGGTACACGACGAAGAGCGACGAGGTCCCCGCGGACCATCCGGGCAGCACGTGGCGGAGCGGGCCCGCGCTCGTCTTCTCGGAGGCGAGGAGCGCGGGCAGCACGGCGATGCCGCCACCCGCGATCGCGATCTGACGCACGAACGCGAAGTCGTTGCTCGCGATCGGCGCGGTGACCTCGATCGTCCGCTCGGCGCCCTCGGGGTCGCTGACGACGAGGCGGGCCCGGGCCTGCGTGCCGCGCAGCGCGACGATGTCGTGCCGCGCGAGATCC
Source organism: Myxococcota bacterium (assembly GCA_030855295.1). Classification (GTDB taxonomy): domain Bacteria; phylum Myxococcota_A; class Polyangia; order Polyangiales; family Sandaracinaceae; genus Sandaracinus. Next base: position 484 of record JALYRN010000148.1, read on the forward strand.
TCGAGCGCCTTGGGCGTCCCGCGCGCACGGAGATACTTCGGCGCGGCCCAGAGCGAGAGATCCACCGACGCGAGCTTGCGCGCGACCAGCGACGAGTCCTGCAGCTGCGGCGCGGCACGCACCGCGAGATCGATGCCCTCGGCCAGGAGATCGAGCCTGCGATCGTCGACCAGCACCTCGAGCGTGACCTCGGGGTACGTCTTGCGGAGCTCGACCGCCAGCGGGGCGAGCCACGTGACCGCGACGTCGAACGGCGTGGTGATGCGCACGTGACCGCGCGGGCGCTCGCGCTCTTCGCGCGCGGCGTGGCTCGCCTCCTCGATGCGCGCGAGCGCGGGCGAGATGCGCTCCAGGTAGATCGCGCCAGCCTCCGTGAGCGTGACCCTCCGGCTCGTGCGCGTCACCAGCGCGGCGTCGAGCTCGGCCTCGAGCCGCGAGATGCGGCGGCTGATCGTCGACTTCGGCAAGCGCATCCGCCGCGCGGCTTCGGTGAACGAGCCGGTCTCGGCGACGCGGACGAAGGCCTCGAGATCCTCGAGCGACGGCGATCGTTGCTGTTTATGCAACACGGAGGTGCGTTCTAGCACCCTGGTAGCGGTTCGAGCAACGCCGCACGGTCAGTGCATCGGAGGTCACGCACCATGGAACGCATTCGCAGTCTCGCTCCTCACGCCGCCCGCCTGCTGCTCGGGCTCGTCTTCTTCGTGTTCGGGCTCAACGGCTTCTTGGGCTTCATCCCCAACCCGCCACACGCCGCCGGCGCCGACGCCTTCCTCGGCGCGCTCGCGGCGACCGGCTACATGTTCCCGCTCATCAAGGGGACCGAGGTCGTCGCCGGGCTGCTCCTGCTGACGAACCGCTTCGTGCCGCTGGCGCTGGTGCTGCTCGCGCCGGTGATCGTGAACATCGTCCTCTTCCACGCGCTCCTCGATCCCGCCGGCATGGTGGTGCCGATCGTGGTGCTCGCCCTCGAGCTCGCGCTCGCGTGGGCGTACCGCGACGCCTTCCGCGCGGTGCTCGCACCGAAGACGGCGCTCGCGACCGCGACGCCGAGCGGCGCGCGCAAGGGCGCGCATCAGGTCGCGACGGTGTGACGCGAAGCGAGCTCGTCACGACGTCCGGGCGCGCCGGTGCGCAGCCGACCGCGCCCCCGCCGCGTCGTGCCGCCGGTCGCTCCACGGCGGTGCATCTCACGGCTCCGCGCTGAGCGCCTCGGCGATCACCAGCGAGAGCCCGGAGCGGGGCACGATGCTCGCGCGCGCCTGCGGACGGTCGCCGGGCTCGCTCACGATGATGTCGCGACGTTGGTCCGCCGGCGTGATGCCGCACGGCTGGTTCGGGTCATCGGCATACGCGGGCGCGATCCACATGGTGACCTCGGTCGGCGCCGCGACGTGGGGCGTCCACTCGGTCACGATGTCGGTGTCGGCGGCGCAGATCGTCGCGAGGAGATGCCCTCGGTGCCGCATGGTCTCGGTGGTGCGCGCGAGGAGGCTCATCGGCAGCGCGTGCGCCGCGATCACCGCGGCAGGCACGCGCACCTCCACCCGTGCTTCGAGGTCCGCCGCGCGGCTGCATCCCCAAGCCGCTCCGCCGAGGACGATTGCCAGGATGACGGTCGAGCACCTCACGCGCGGGATGGTACCGCGCTCGAGCGCCCGTCCGCGCGCGAAGCGCTTCGGGACGCTCGTCCTTCATCCGAGGAGCCCCGGGAGCGGGCCGCGCGTCGGCGCGTGGTCGCTGCCGAAGTGGTCGTCGTCGTAGCCGAACGCGTTCAGGATCGAGGTGAAGACGTTGTGCGTCGAGGCCGTCGTCTGGTACTCGAGCGTGCTCGGGTCCGCGGCCTCGCGGACGTTGTAGTTGAGGTGACGCCCGGTGCGGAGCGCACCACCGGCGCGGCCGGCCAGCAGGATCGGCACGTCGGCCGACGAGTGATCCGCGCCCGCGCTGAACTCGCTCGTGTAGAGCAGCAGCGAGCTGTCGAGCATCGTCCCCGCGCCCTCGGGCGTGTCTCGCAGACCGGCGAGCAAGCGCGCGACCAGGCCCGCGCGCCACTGGCGGTTCGGCCCGATCTCGCCGAAGAAGTCGTCGTAGCGACCGCGCTCGGCGCCAGTCGGGCCGACGTCGCGCGCGGCGTGGTGGAGCGAGTGGCCGATGTTGTGCGGCGCGCCGTACGGCGTCGGGAGCCAGTCCGTGATGATGTCCGCGACGTTCAGCGTCACCACGTTCGTCAGCTCGCAGCGCAGCGCGGCGATCGCGATGTCGCAGTGCAGGTCCGCGATCACGCGAGCGCCTCCCGAGCTCGTGATCGCCGGCGGCGCGCACTCGGCGCCCGCGCCCGAGAGCGACTCGAGCCGGCGCTCGAGCTCGCGCACGTGCTCGAGATGGCTGTCGAGCAGACGGCGATCCGACGCGCCCAGCCGACCGCGGAAGAGCGTGAGCCCCTCGCCCACTCCGTCGAGCACGCTGCGCCGCATCGCGCGCAGGCGCAGCAGCTCCGGGTCCGGCGCCGAGCCAGTGGAGACGCCCGCGAAGATGCGATCGAACGCCGCCCGCGGATCGCCCTCCGACGACACCGCCTCGCGCGCCGCCCGGAAGAACGGCGTGCCGTACTGGTGGCCCCGCACCGCGAGATCGATCGACGGGAACGCGACCGGCGATCGCATCGCGAGCCGTGCCGCGAGCACCTGATCGATCGACGCGCCGAGCGGGAGCTTGTCCTCACCGCTCGTCACGGCATCGGCCGCCGTCAGCGCCGTCACGTTCGCCCACTTGTGGCCGCCGCCGTGGTCCGCCTGCGCCATGCACGCGCGGTTGTCGATCCCGGTCGCGATCACGAGGTCGTCCGTGAACTCGTCGAGCACGCCCGCGTGCGTGCGGCCGAGCACCAGCGCCTCTCCGGGATCGGCGGGCTTCCACCAGTTCTGGCCGTGCCACGAGCCGGTGCCGTCGTAGCGCCGCCCGCTACGGTTCACCGGGATGATCTCGCCGCCGTGCGCGAACACCACCAGGAACCGGTTCGGCGTCGTCGTCTCCTGCCCCCAGATCGTCCCATGCGTGAGCTCGAGCATCGGGAGCGCGAGCGTGATGCCGCCCACCCCACCGAGGAACGCACGCCGACCGAGACCGCGCTTTCGCATCGTCATCTCATTCCTCCTCGGAGCGGATGTAGAGGAACGCATCGCTCGTCACGATGCCGAGCACCAGCTCGCGCATGTCGTCGGTCTCGGCGAAGCGCTCCTGCACGCGCTCGACCGCGCAGGCGTCCTCGCTCGACGGATGACGGCCGAGCGCCGTCGTCACGAACCGCTCCGCGAGGCAGTCCCGTGCGCGGCGGCTGGTCGCGAGCCCGTCGGCGAGCGCGACGCCGTCGGCGAGCGCGCCCTCGACGTCGCTGCCGACGAGCTGGCCGCTCGAGTCGACCGGGAGGCGCACCTCACGACCGTCGGCGTCGAGGTGAACCTCCTCGAGCTGATAGCCGCCGAGCGCGTCGTAGCGCTCGAGCGTGAACCCCGCCGGGTTGATCACCGAGTGGCATCCCGCGCAGACGCCGCCCGCCTCGATCGTGCGTGCGTCGACGTGCTCGCGGACGCTGAGCACGGTGCGGCTCCCGTCGGATGCGCCGCCGGTGATCGGCACGTCGCTCGCGTTCGGCGGGGGCTCGCCGAGCTCGTTGCAGAGGACGTTCTCGAGCAGGAACACGCCGCGCCGGATCGGCGACTGCACGTCGCCGCCCGAGTAGAGCGAGAGGAACGCGGCGCGCGTGAAGAGCCCGGCGCGCTCTGCCGGATCGAGCTCGACCCATGCGTAGGTCGCGTCGTCCGAGGGGCCGCCCTCGACGCCGTACAGCGTCGCGAGCGAGCCGTTGACGTACGCGTCGCGCGTCGTCATCAGCGTCTGGAACGACGCGTCGTCCTCGAAGAACACGCGCGACACCAGCGCCTCGATCTCGCGGCGCATCGCGGTGCGCAGCTCGGGGCCGTCGATCGGGAAGCGCTCCGGGCTCTTGGGGTTCTCCTCGAGCGACTGGTGCAGGGTCGTGCCGTCGAGCTCGAGCCAGTCGACGAAGAAGCGCACGACGTTCGCCTGCGCGCGCTCGTCCATCAGCAGGCGCTGGGCGTTCGCGCGGACGCCGTCCGGGGTGTCGAGCTCGCCCGCCTCCGCGGCGTCGAGCAGCGCGTCGTCGGGCGTCTCACCCCAGAGGAAGAACGAGAGGCGCGTCGCGCGCTCGTAGCCGTCGAGGCGACGCACGTCGGCGGGCAGCGTGGGATCGACGACGCCATGCTCGTGCACGTAGAGGAGCTGCGGCGACTGAAGGATCACCTGCACGACGACGCTCATCGCGTCGGCCTCGGGCGCGCTCGACACCGACGCCAGCTCGGCCCTCGCGCGATCGTAGACGCCGCGCAGCCACGTGATCTCCTCGACGGTCAGCGGGCGGCGGAACGCGCGGCGACCGAAGTCCGCGATCAGCGTGTGCGCGCACGCGTCGTCGATCGCGCCGCTGACATCGCACGGATAGAGAGGCTCGGTGCGCTCGGCGTCGCGCGCGGCGAGCTGCTCGGCGGAGACGTGGAGCTCGTCGACCTCGAGCAGCGAGATCACCTCGCCCGTGTCGGTCGAGAGCGCCGGCGACGCCGCAGGATCGGCGAGCAGCGCGCGAACGGTGCTCGTGTACTCGCGGGGCGTGAGGCGACGGAGCAGGCCGCGGCCCGCGGAGATCCGTCCCTCGCCGCACACCAGCGGTGTGCGTTCGTCCGTCCGTGTGCTCCCACGTGGGCCGGCGAGCGGCGACTCGATCAGGCCCTCGCACGCCGAGAGGCCGAAGAGCGCGGCCGCTGCACCGACGAGCGCGAGAGCCGCGCGATGGCGACGTGTCTCGGTCCGGGACGAGCAATCCATGGGCGCCACCTCCGTCGAGCAGCGTAGAGGAGCCGCCTGCCGCGTCCGCTTACAGTTGCTTCGCGATGCGCCCCGGCGTCGTCGCGCGGCGCTCCGGCGCGGAGGCGACTATGATCGCGCGGATGCTGCCCGAGGAATGCGACGTCGTCGTCATCGGCGCCGGGATGGGCGGGCTCACCAGCGCGGCCCTGCTCGCGAAGTCGGGCTTGCGGGTGTGCGTGCTCGAGATGGCCGACTACCCCGGGGGCTACCTCGCGGGCTTCCGCCGGCGTGACTTCGTATTCGACACCGCGATCCATTGGCTCAACCAGTGCGGGCCCGAGGGCGCGGTGCGCCGCGTGCTGAACGTGATCGGCGAGGGCGCGCCCGAGACGCCGGCGCTGCGGCGCATCCGGCGGTACCGCGGCGAGAGCTTCGACTATCTGCTCACCGACGAGCCCGACTCGCTCCGCGATCAGCTCGCCGCCGATCATCCCGAGCAGGCCGCCGAGCTGCATCGCTTCTTCGCCGCCGCGAAGAAGCTCGGCATCGCGTTCGAGCAGTTCGCGGATCACATGCGGATCCCGGAGACCATGTCGATGCTCGAGAAGGCCGGGCACGGCCTCGGGATGGCGAGCTTCGGCGTCCAGCACTTCCTGAAGTACATCCGGTGGTCGACCGAGGAGGGCTTCGACGGGCTCTTCCGCGCGCCCGCGCTCGCTCGGATGTTCTGCTCCGAGGAGCGCCTCGTCTCGTGCGTCACGCCGATCGGCTGGGCGTACACCGGCGACTATCAGTCGGCGCCGATCGGAGGCAGCCGAGAGCTGCCGCGCTTCCTCGTGCGCGCGATCGAGTCGTGGGGCGGTCACGTCGCGTCGCGCGCGCGGGTCGACCGGATCCACGTCGAGCGCGGGCGGGTGACGGGCGTGTCGCTGATGCTCGGTACGCGCGCCCCGGTGCGCTGCTCGATCCGCGCGAAGTACGTCCTGGCGGCGTGCGACTCGGCGAGCGTCTACGAGCACATGCTCCCGCCGAAGACGATCGACCCGAAGCTGATCGCGAAGCTGCGCGAGGCGGACATCGGCGACTCGCACGTGACGGTGTTCCTCGGGCTCGATCGGCCGGCGGAGGAGCTCGGCCTCGGCGACGAGCTCTACATGATCACGCGCGACGACGTCTCGCGGCAGGATCACAACGGGGGCGACCCGACGCGCGTCGCGATCACGGCGCTCGCGGGATCGACACGCGACCCGAGCCTCGCGCCGGCGGGCAAGGGAACGCTCCGGCTCTCGGTCGCGGCGAAGATGGACTACGCCGATCGATGGAAGACGGGCCCTGATCTGGCGCGAGGGCCCGAGTACGCCGCGTTCAAGAAGTCGTACGCCGACATCCTGATCGCGCGCACGGAAGCAGCGCTCTCGCTGAGGCTGCGCGAGCACGTCGAGCTCTGCGAGATCGCGACGCCCGTCACGCACCTGCGCTACACCGGCAACCGCGACGGCAGCATCGTCGGGACCAAGCCGAGCGGTGCGAACGTGCGGAGCGGCGTCGCGCACTACCTCACGCCGATCAAGAACCTGATCTTCAGCGGGATGTGGGCCGAGCTCGGCGGCGGCGTGCCGATCGCGGTGAAGGCCGGCACCAACGCCGCGCTGCTCGTGATGCGCGAGGAGCGCAAGCAGGCGTTCGCGAACCTCGCCGAGGTGCTCGACGGCAAGCGCGCCGCGAGCGACCTCGATCCCGAGTGGCTCAAGGCGCTGCCGAGCGCCGGCCACAAGCCCGCGCTCGCATAGCGCTCGGCACGCCCGCGGACCTCGCTCGTCTGCGGTCTGTTACGTTCGGGGCACCCGGACAGCGCGCGGGATTGCGCGCGACCGAACGGAGGCTCCCTTCATGTCGCTTCGCGCTTCTTCTTCGCTCTTCGCGCTCGCGGTCGGGGTCGCCGCGTGCGGATGCGGTCCGAGCCCATCGACGTGCGTGACCGGCGAGCAGATCGCGTGCGCGTGCGCCGCCGGCGTGACGAGCGTCCAGCGCTGCGGAGCGGATGGGACCTACGGCGCGTGCGCGTGCTCCGAGGCCGACGCCTCGGCGGGATCGGACGGAGGCACGCCGGGGCTCGACGGCGGGCCCGATCCGGTGTGCATGGATCAGCTCGACCTGCTTCTGATGGTCGACAACTCGAACTCGATGGCCGAGGAGCAGGCGGCGCTCATGGTGGAGCTGCCGCGGCTGGTGCGCGCGCTCGCGAGCGGCGATGCCGACGGCGACGGCAGCGTCGACTTCGCGCCGATCGCTTCGCTCCACGTCGGCGTCATCACCAGCGACATGGGCGTCGGGGGCGCGGCGGTGCCGACGTGCAGCGCCGGCGCCGGCGGTGCGATGTTCGGCGACGACGGTGTGCTGCGGACGAGCGGGCGGACCTCGATCCCCGGGTGCATGGCGACGTACCCGGCGGTGCTGGGCTTCATGGCCGGCGAGAGCACCGACGCGTTCGCGAGCGACGTCGCGTGCGTCGCGTCGACCGGCACGGGCGGCTGCGGTTTCGAGCAGCAGCTCGAGGCCGTCCTCAAGGCGATCAGCCCCGCGACGACGCAGCCGTGGACGGCGCCCGGCTACGTGCCGCCGACGTTCTTCGCCGGCACCAGCGGCCACGCGCTGGGCGCGAACGCCGGCTTCGTGCGCCCGGGCTCGATCCTCGCGGCCGTGATCCTCACCGACGAGGAAGACTGCAGCGCCGCCGACGCGGAGCTGTTCGATCCGGCGAGCGAGACGTACAGCGACTCCGATCTGAGCCTGCGCTGCTTCGCGTATCCCGAGGCGCTGCACCCGATCTCGCGCTTCGCCTCGGGGCTGCGGGCGCTGCGGCGCGACGCGCGGCGGCTGGCGCTGTCGGTGATCGCCGGCGTGCCTCCGGGCGTCGCGGGCGAGACCGCGGCCGAGTACGACGCGATCCTCGCGCTGCCGGACATGGCCGCGAGGACGGACCCTGCGATGCCGACCCGGCTGGTTCCCTCGTGCAACGTGCCGGGCCGAGGCGTCGCCTTCCCGCCGCGGCGCATCGTCGAGCTCGCGCGCGACCTCGAGCCGTCGGGGGCGCAGACGCGGGTGCACTCGATCTGCGACGCCAGCCTCGCTCCCTCGATCGACGCGCTGATCGAGTCGATCGCGCAGGCCTCCGCCGCCTGCGAGTAGCGCGACCGCAGCGTCAGGCCGAGAGCTTCTCTTGCTCGTGAAGCGCGCGACGCTCGTCGAGGCGGGCGCGCAGCTCGGCGAGCTCCGAGCCGCGCAGCACGAGGAAGGGGATCTTCTCCTTCCGCTTCGTCTGCGAGTGGCCGCGCCCGTCGGGGACGATCGCGACCTCGTCGACCGCGATCGCGTGGGTCTCCTGACACTGCGTGCAGGTCGCGAGCTTCATCGCCAGGAAGTGGTTGGTCGCGGGAAGGATGGGGATCGACGCGAGGGGCGTGACGTCGCCGTCCTCCATCAGCGCTCGGCGGAGGACGTCCTCGTGCTCCATGCCGAAGAGCCGGTGGTTCTCGTCGAGATCGCACCAGCGCTCGCAGCGCTCGCAGAACACGCGATCCTTCGTGAGCGCCATCCCGACCGCGAGCGAGCAGCCGACGATCACCAGCATCTCGCCGAGCCAGACGGCGCCCAGCGCCACGCCGGTCATCGCGTCGCCGCGACCGAGCGACCACGTCCCGACCTCGTAGACCTCGGCGATCGCCGACGCGATGAAGAGCGGATGGACGAGCACGCCGAGCTCCACGTCGTACATCGCGTAGAGCCACGGCAGCCACGAGAACGCCCACCCGAGCAGGCCGAGCGCGATCGCGCTGGCCACGATCACCCAGCGCGCGCGCACGTGGAGGCGATCCATCGTCGCCGCCGTCGCGCCGCCGATCGCGGCGCCGAACCCCATCGTGATCAGGAATTCGATCTGCACGAACGGGATGTAGATCGTGGCGTACGCATACATCACCGACAGCGCGATGGCCGCCGCCGCGCCCGCGGCGATGCCGAGCGTCAGCCCGCCGATCGGCACCGCGCCCGAGGATCGATACCGAGGAAAGGCTCGTGAGCTCATGGTCTCTCCCTCTACCGCTCCCGCTCGCGACCCTTTGAGCGCGACCGCGAGATCGTCACGGCGCCGGCAGGCACACGCGGCGCGCCGTCGGAGCGCCGCCCTCGGTCGCCGCGCCGATGCCCAGCTGCCCCTCGGCGTTCGCGCCCCAGCACCACACCGACCGATCGCTGCGGATGCCGCAGGTGTGCTGGGCGCCGATCGCGACGCCCTCCCAGCGCTCGCCCGACGGAGGATCGAGCACGCGGCTCGGCACGCTGCGGGTCTCGCGCGCGCCGTCGCCGATCTGCCCGGCGCTGCCCGGCCCCCAGCACCAGAGCGAGCCGTCCTCCGCGATCGCGCACGTGTTGCGCGGCCCCGCCTCGACGAGGGTCCAGCGCGACTCGCCGACGCGGCGCGGCGCGCTCTCTTCGGTCCCGATCATGCCGAGCCCCAGCTGACCGTTCCCGTTGCCGCCCCAGCACCAGAGCGAGCCGTCGCGACGGAGCGCGCACGTGTGGAACTCGCCGTTCGCGACCGACGCCCAGTCGTCGAAGCACGTCGCGCTCTGGCCCGCTGCGCACCCGGGTCGCTCGGGCACGGCGCGGTTCTCGGAGTGCCCGAGGCCGAGCTCGCCCGAGTCGTTGTAGCCCCAGCACCAGAGCGTGTCGTCGTTGCGGATCGCGCAGGTGTGCAGGCCGTCGGCGTCGATCGCGCGCCAGTCATTGCGATCGCCGACCCGTCCGGGCGTGGCCTCGTGGTGCGTCTCGACGCCGCGCCCGAGCTGACCGCGCGCGTTGTATCCCCAGCACCAGATCGCACCGTCCCGCGCGATCCCGCAGTAGGTGCTCGCGCCCGAGAGATCGACCAGCTCGAGCCCCGTCGTCGTCGTCGTCGGCACGCCGGTCACGCCGGTCATCCCATCGCCGAGCTGACCGAACCAGTGGCTGCCCCAGCACGTCCACGACGAGTTGCCGCGCAGCACGCACGTGGTGTCGGCCCCGCCCGCGAGCGCCTGGATGAAGCTTGCGGGGTCTCCGTCCTCCACTCTCGTCGGCACGGGCACGAACGGCGGCTCGTCGATCGTGCCGAGACCGATCTGTCCCGCGTCGTTCGCGCCCCAGCACGACACGATGGCGCCGTCGGTCGCGGCGCACGCGTGCGCCGACCCCGCGATC
>JALYRN010000933.1 GCA_030855295.1 Myxococcota bacterium
CCCCGGGCGCGCTGCGCGAGCCGGTGCGAGGCTGCGCTGCATGCCCAGCACGATTGAGGTCGTCGATCGAGGACGGCGCATCACGTTCTCGTTCGAGGACATCTTGAAGTATCACGGCCCGGGTTCGCCCGGCGGCGCGGCCCACGCCTTCAAGGTCCTCGAGCGCGCCCTCCCGGTGCTCGATCCGCACGCTCCCTGCGAGCGCCGCGAGATCGACGTCGACACCGCCTTTGGAGGCCCCGGCGCGCGCGACGCCTTCGAGATGGTCACACGTGCCGTTACCGGCGAGCGGTTTCGCGTCGACCCTGCGCTGAGGAGGCCGGAGGGCGGCCGAACGCTGGAGCGCTTCGTCTTCCGGCTCGGCTACCGCGGCCGGCGCGCGACGCTTGCGCTTCGCGAGGGGTTCGTGACCGAGGAGTTCATCGACCTCGCGCGGACCGAGGAGCGCACCGCCGACCAGGAACGGCGCCTCGACGCGCTCAAGGTGGACATGGCCGACCGCCTGATGGCTCGACGGGCCAGCGAGGTCTACGACGTGGTGACGAGCTCTCCGAGCGAGTAGCGATTCGGTGCGTGGCGTCGTGGCTCGTCCATCGACGAGCCGTGAGCCGCGCAATCGCGGACACGTCGGTCTTCATCGCGCGCTCGAGTGCGTGCTAGACGCCAGCGCGTAGCAATCAGTAGCACCGACCGCTACGCTCGAGCGATGTCGCGGGAGATCTCCGTCAGGGACCTGCGCAACCACACCGCCAAGGTCGTGGCCGCGGTGCGCTCAGGCGAGCGGCTGTCGCTCACGGTGAACCGGGCACCGGTCGCGGACATCGTTCCGCATCGTCCGTCTCGCAGCCCGTGGGTCTCGTCCTCGACGCTTCGCCGGGTCGTCGAGGATGCCGGTGCCGACTCGGGACTTCTCCACGACATCGCCGAGGTTCGGGGTTCGTTGTTCGAGGAGCCGTGAGCCGCGCGATCGCTGACACGTCGGTCTTCATCGCGCGCGAGAGCGGTCGGCCGCTCGGTGACCTGCCCGACGAGATCGCGGTATCCGTCGTGACCGCAGCGGAGCTCGAGCTCGGCGTCCTGCGAGCGGCGGACGCGCGCAGTCGCGCGGTCAGGCTCGCGACGCTCTCGCGGGTGCGGGCCGAATACCCGCTGCTCCCGATCGACGACGCGACGGCATCGTGCTTTGCCCGGATCGCGGACGAGGAGCTCAGTGCCGGGCGCAAGCTTCGCCGACACGACACCTGGATCGCGGCGAGCGCACTGCGCCACGGTGCCGCCGTCGTGACCCAGGACCTCGACTTCGCCGCGATCGAGTCCGTGGACGTGATTCGAGTCTGAGTGTCCCGATCACGCGATCGCCGGTCGGCATGCCGAGGCGCGCCGTCAGGTCGTGACGGCCTCGGCCAGAGCGCTCGCGCGCGCGAGTCGCTGATCGGTGGTGTGATCAGCGGGGCCTGCAGTTGGGCGGCCAGCTCTACATAGAGCGCATCGACGAGGCGCAGGTCGACGCGCCGCGCCCATGCTCCGGGCAGAAGCGGCGCCAGCAGCTGGCGGCGTACCGGCATGGACGCCAGCAGCGTCAGCCGCTCGTCGACTTCGGCGGGCTGGAGCTGACCGGAGCGGCAAAGGCGCCCCAGCGCGGAGAGCGCCTCGGCGTCCAGATGTGCCGGGGCGTGCCAGACGGTGCCTTGGAGGCGTGCGCGCACCGCCGCGGCGTACGCCGTGCCAACCAACAGATCCGCACCCGTTGCGGTGACCCCTACGGGCGGGATCCGCGGTGTCGGTGCGATGTTCTCAAGCGCGACGCGCCCCCCAGGGGGTAGGTTGTCCGCGATGCTGCAACATGTCGCGCTGGAGATCCGGCCCGAGCAGTCCGGGATTGCGCTGACTTCTACCGCCTGCTCGGCTTCGAGGAGGTGGCGCCGCCGGAGACGATCGCCGATCGGGCCGTCTGGGTAGAGCGCGAGGGCACACAGGTTCACCTGTTGAAGACCGACGAGCCGACGGTCCTTCCGAGCGGCCACCTCGGCGTGGTCGCCGAGGACTACGCGGAGACGATGTCGGCGCTCGAGCAGGCAGGCCACCGGCCCGACCAACGCAGCCGTCACTGGGGTGCGCCACGCGCGTTCGTGAAGGACCCGGCCGGCAACCTCGTGGAGATCATGGCCTGGCCGCCCCGCTGACGCGGAGCTGGCACGCCAAGTAGACAGAGACCCCCCCGAGCCGGGTCCGTGGCGCCCTCGTAGTCGCTCGGCGTCACGACGCGCCGCTACGGGAACGTCACCGCAAGCCAGGACTACGGGAGCGCTTCCAGCACGCGCGTCACCGAGTCGTCCACCGGCAGGTCGCCCGACAGCTCGAGCTCCGGCCGCTCGGGCGCCTCATACGGAGCGTCCACTCCGGTCAGCCCGCTCAGCTCACCGCGCGCCGAGCGCGCCCACAATCCCTTCGGATCGCGCCGCGCGCACTCCTCCGGCGGCGTCGAGACCCACACCTCGAGGAACGAGAGCCCGTCGGCCTCGTGCGCCGCCCGCACCGCATCCCGTGCCGCCGCGTACGGGCTGACCAAGCTCACCAGCGCTACGAGCCCCGCGTCGGCGAACAGTCGCGCAACCTCGCCCGTCCGCCGCACGTTCTCGTCCCGCGCCGCGGGATCGAACCCAAGATCGCCGTTCAGGCCATGCCGCAGATTGTCCCCGTCGAGCAGGTACGCCGGCCGTCCCCCGGCTACGAGCCGGTCCTCGAGCGCCGCGGCTATCGTGGACTTGCCCGATCCCGATAGCCCCGTGAACCAGACCGTCGCGCCAGCGCCACCGCCCAGCGCTTCCCACCGCCACGCGCGCGTCAGCTCCCCCCAATGCCACGTCACATCCGGGCTCCGCGACGCGCCCGGGCTCACCCCTCCGTCCCCAGCACCATCCCCGCGCCCACCGTGTCGTTCGATGCCTCGTCGATCAGGATGAACCCACCCGTCGCCCGATTCCGCCGGTACTCGTCCAGATGCAATGGCGCGCTCGTCCGCAAGCGCAACCGCCCGATCTCGTTCAGATCGAGACCGCTCGCCTCCTCGTCGCGGTGCAGCGTGTTCACGTCGAGCCGGTAGCGCACCTCGTCCACCACCGCCCGCGCACTGCGGCTCGTGTGCTTGATCGCGTAGCGCCCGCCCTCGGTCAGCGGCCGGTCGGCCATCCAGCACACCATCGCCTCGAACTCGCGCGCCTCGGTCGGCTGGTTG
>JALYRN010000934.1 GCA_030855295.1 Myxococcota bacterium
GCTCGCTCGCGTGGTGGCGCTTCGGGCCGCGCGCGAGCGCGATCCGCGCGTCGGTGGCGCAGACCGACGCGGGCGAAGAGGTGCTCGACGTGCAGGTGCCCGGCGCGCCCGAGGGTACGCGCGCGCGCTTCGGCGGCGCCGAGCAGGCGCTCAGCGACGGCCGCGCGCAGTTCCCGCTCTCGGCGGAGTCGCTGCACGTCGGAGACAACCCGCTCTCGATCGACGTCATCGCGCCGGGCGGCGCGGTCGAGACGCATCGCGTGACGCTCACCCTCGAGCTGCGCGTGCGCGCCGATCTCACGACGCTCGCCGCGGCCGAGCCCGCGATCACCGTCGCGGTGGAGGCGCTCCCCGGATCGACCGCGACGATCGACGGGCAGCCGCTCCCGCTCGACGCGCAGGGACGCGGCTCGCGCGCGTATCCGATCGCCGCGATGACGCCGAGCGCCGAGGGCGTGGTGCAGCACGTGGTGCGCTGGGCCGTGCAGCCGCCGAGCGGAGAGGCGGCCGAGGGCACGCTGACGACGCGCGTGCCGCTGACGACGATCCAGATCGATCGTCCCGGCGCCGAGCTCGTCACCGATCGCGCGCAGGTCGAGATCGCGGGCGCGGTCGCGCCGCAGTCGGTCGTGACGATCGACGGCCAGCCGGTCGCCGTGAACGAAGGGCGCTTCCTGCACACCTATCCGCTGCCGGCCGTCGGCGACTTCACGCCGCGCATCGTCGCGCATGCGCCGGGCCGCGCGCCGGTCACGCGCACCGTCACGATCCATCGCGTCGAGGATCTCGCGCGCGAGGCCGCGGGCTTCGAGGTCGATCCGACGCTGACGTACGCGCGCATCGCGCAGTCGCCGGCGCACTACCAGGGGCAGCGCGTCGCGCTCGAGGGGCGCGTCTACAACGTCGACGTGCAGGGCGGTCGCAGCGTGCTGCAGATGCTGGTGCGCGACTGTCCGGCGGGTCAGCGCTGTCCGCTCTGGGTCACGTATCCCGCGGCGACCGACGTGACGGTCGAGAGCTGGGTGCGCGTGCTCGGCAGCGTCGCCGGCGAGCAGCAGTTCCGGAGCGAGTCGGGGCAGACTCGAACCGTTCCGCGGGTCGACGCCACCTACGTGTTGCCGGCGCGGCCCTGAGCGCGCGACGGTGAAGGGGATCGTCGTGGGGGATCCCGTCGAGAGAGCCGCTGTGTCCGAGGAGGTCGCGCGCGAGCGCGAGCGACCCTGTGCGTCGTGCGGGCGGCCGAACCCGCGCGACGCGCGCTTCTGCGCGGGGTGCGGCCATCGCTTCCTCGGCGAGGACGGCGATGCGGAGCCCGAGCACGTCGCCGATCCGCTGGTCGGTCGCACGATCGCCGATCGCTATCGGATCGATCAGATGATCGGCCGCGGCGGCATGGGCGTCGTGTACCGCGTCGAGCACGTGCGCATCGGCAAGATGATGGCGATGAAGCTCTTGCACGGAGAGCTCGCGCGCGACCCCGACGTGATGAAGCGCTTCCGCCGCGAGGCCGAGGCGGCGAGCAAGCTCGATCATCCGAACACCGTGCAGGTCTTCGACTTCGGCCGCTCCGAGGGGCTGATGTATCTGATCATGGAGCTGCTCGGCGGCAAGGACCTCGGCGTGATCGTCGAGCTCGAGGGCTCGCTGCCGTTCGTGCGCGTGGCGCGCATCGCGGCGCAGATCGCGGGCTCGGTCGCGCAGGCGCACGCGCGCGGGATCGTGCACCGCGATCTGAAGCCCGAGAACGTGCGCGTGCTGTCCGACGCGGCGGAGCCGGACTTCGTGAAGGTCATGGACTTCGGGCTCGCGAAGCTGCGCGAGCACGACGACGCCGGCGGCGCGAGCATCACGCGCGCGGGGTTCATCGTCGGCACGCCGTACTACATGGCGCCCGAGCACATCCGCGGAGAGGGCACCGACCCGCGGAGCGACGTCTACGCGCTCGGCGCGCTGATGTACAAGTGCCTCACGGGCGTGCCGCCGTTCTGGGCGCCGTCGCCGGTCGGCGTGCTGACGAAGCACCTGACCGAGCCGGTCGTGCCGCCGTCGGTGAAGAGCGCGCGCCGCGACATCCCGAAGGAAGCCGACGCGATCGTGATGCGCGCGATGGAGAAGGATCCGCGCGCGCGACAGCAGAGCATGGGCGAGCTGCGCGACGAGCTCGTGTCGTGGCTGCGATCGCACGGCGAGGACACCGGCGCGTTCGGGTCGGGGCGCGTGACGAGGCCGCCCGAGGTGCCGTACGAGCTGACCGACTCGGGCCGCAAGGTGCAGGTCGCGACGCGCTCGGAGGTCGAGC
The DNA here is from genome assembly GCA_030855295.1 of Myxococcota bacterium. Classification (GTDB taxonomy): domain Bacteria; phylum Myxococcota_A; class Polyangia; order Polyangiales; family Sandaracinaceae; genus Sandaracinus. The sequence continues at coordinate 2,300 of JALYRN010000934.1, forward strand.
GCTACGAGCGCGGTCTCCGCGCGCAGAATTGGATGATGAACCTCGGGGCCGTCGCGCTGCTCGCGGCGATGATCGCGGGCGGCGTGTGGACGTTCCGCAACTGGGGCACGGGCGCGGTGGCCGCGAGCGCGACGGGCGCGGAGCGCGAGCCCAACGATCTGCCGGGGCAGGCCGGCGAGCTGCCCGAGGGGCGCGACGTGACGGGGTTCCTCGGTCGGCGTCAGAGCAGCGAGCGCAGCGATGCGGACGTCTGGGTGCTGCGCCATCGCGTGGGCGGACCTCGCGACGGCCGCGGTCGCGCGGTGTCGATCGCGCTGAGCTGTGTGCCCAACATGGACTGCGTGCTCGAGGTGTTCCGCGGACAGCAGAGCGAGCCGATGCTGGTCGTCGACGGCGCGGGGATCGGCGGCGCGGAGCGGGTGCCGAACCTGGTGCTCGTCGATCCGCTCTACTACGTGCGGGTGCGCGAGCAGTGGCTGGCGGGGCGGCATCCGACCGAGAACGTGTCCGATCCGTATCGGCTGCGGTGGGACTACGTGCAGCCCGCGCCGGGCGACGAGCACGAGGTGAACGACACGCTCGCGCTCGCCGAGCAGATCGAGCAGGGGCAGGCGAGACAGGGCTTCATCGGATGGAGCGGCGACGCCGACGTGTTCTGCGCGAGCTTCGATGCCGCGGAGGCGGTCGCGATCCTCGAGCCGGTCTCGTCGCTCGATCTCGTGCTGCGTGTCGAGGAGCGACACCTCGGTCGCTCGCGCGTGGTCGACGACGCGCGCGCGGGGCACGGCGAGCGCGCGACGCTGACCGAGGTGCGCGCCGGCACGACGTGCGTCGTGGTCTCGGCGCGCATGAGCGAGGGCGCGGCGTCGAGCGACGCGGGGGAGCGCTGGTCGCTGCGGCTGATGGAGGTCGCGCCCGGCCATGCGGCGCCGTGA